>CAYGBF010000357.1:0-5316 GCA_964348035.1 uncultured Eubacteriales bacterium
CCTCTCGTTCTGTCGAGAGAATCGTGAATAAATACATCCAGCGGGCCGCCTTGAGAAGAAAGATAAGCCCTCACTCCCTGCGTCATTCTTTTGCCTCTCATCTCCTGAGTCGGGGGGCAGATTTAAGAGTCATCCAAGAGCTCTTGGGCCATGAAAGCCTGGCCACCACTCAAAAATACACCCATATCGATATAGGCCAGCTGCTGGATGTCTACCGCAAAAGTCATCCCCGCTCCTAAAAAGAGGGCAGACCGATCACCGGGAACTTCGGTTGTCATTGACTGCAGCGTCTTGTCAATAGGCGTTGACATCTTTTTTTTTGTCCACTCATAACAATCAGAAAATAATAAAGATAGAAAAAAATGAGTTTGGCCCGGATGTTGCATGTAAAGGAGATGAAAGGAGGTACCCATGAAAAATTTTATGACAAAGGGCTTGGCCGTTATTGTTGTTGTTGGCTTTGTGTTTTCCTGTGTATGGGTTGGCCACATCCAGGCCTTCGAGAACAAGAGCAGCAAGAAGATCAATATCAACACAGCTTCGGTTGAAGAACTCCAGCAGCTACCACGCATCGGAGCCAAAATGGCTCAGAGGATTGTCGACTTCAGGAAAACGCATGGTCGGTTCAACAAGATCGCGGACCTGATGAAGGTCAAGGGTATCGGGGAAAGCGTTTTCTCGAAACTGAAGAATTTGATTACAGTGGGATCAAAGCCGAAAAAAGGATAAGAGAAGGGGATATTCCCCTTCTCCATCCTGAATCACTGGACAAGGTAGGGACGTTTTATTCGTATTGTCATCGGCAGGACAAATAGTTGAAAAGATAAAATTGGAGGAAGATTTTCTCAAACTTGAATCTTAAAGGCAGACACTGACCCGTCAAATCTCTTCGGTCTCCACGGATGGCTCTGCAAACTCAGCCAGGAATGTTTTCAGTTTATTAAGGGCCCGGCCGCGATGGCTAATCCTGTTTTTCTTTTTTGGGAGCAGTTCGGCAAACGTTTTGTCTAGAGGCGGGAAGTAGAAAATCGGGTCGTAGCCAAATCCATGCGACCCTTTTTTCTCGAGGGTGATGAAGCCTTCGACGTATTCTTGGAATTCCCTCAGGATTTTTCCTTGATGGGAAAGAACAACGACAGAGACGAATCGGGCCTTTCTGTGTTCGGAAGGAACTCCTGTCATCATTTTCAGGACCTTCTGGATATTGTCCTCATCCGTTGCCCGAGGGCCTGAGAATCGGGCCGATAAAACTCCAGGCGCCCCTTTCAAGTGCTCTATTTCGAGGCCCGAATCTTCGGCCAAGGTCGTACCAGACCAGGATCGACTGTAGAAGAGACTTTTGCCTCTAGCATTCTCGATAAAAGTCTGTTTATCCTCTGGGAAAGTCTGGGCGACCTGGAGATCGCTGAGAGAGAATATCTGAAGATTCAGAGATGAGAGGAAGGTTTGAATTTCTTTGGCTTTACCGGGATTCGTCGTGGCGATAAGAAGCTTATGCTCAGACAATCTTGATTTCTAGAATGTCCTTGAGCTCGAGGAGACCTTGGTTGAATTTCTGCTCTTTTTCTTGGGTACAGGAGAAAGCGAAATCAGCGATGGACAAATCCTTTTCTTTCTTGAGGGTGAGTTCTCGAATCCTAATCCCCTCATGAAGGGCTAATTTTTTGATGTGAATCAGGACATCCTTGGAATATTTTGTCTTAAGATGATACCGGTAGATGGTCTGCCTCACGAACTGACTTTCAATCTGTCGGAATATGACGAGAGTCAGGATGATGATTCCGGTGAAGATGAGAGCAGGAATATAGTATCCAGCTCCGATGACAAGGCCGAGTCCACCGACAGTCCAGATTGTAGCCGCCGTGGTTAAGCCCATGATACTTTCTCGGGCTTGGATGATTGACCCGGCGCCGATAAAACCGATGCCCGCAATCACACCAGCGGCGATCCGGGTGAGATCGCCAGCGGCGTTTTCCTTTCCCTGAAGAACAAGCATGGAAACCATCATCATCATGGTTGAACCGACACAGATGAGGATGTTGGTCCTGAAGCCGGCTGGCTTGTGGCTTGATTCTCTCTCCAGGCCGATCAGTCCCCCAAGGCCAACGGCCAGAAAAAGTTTTAAGGCAATTTCCAGTAAGCTCATTTATCTTCCCCAAGACTGAACATGGAGCTAATGTATCATAATTGAAACTTTAAATACAAGAGGAAGGCGGAATGTAGCGGAACTAAATCTCCAGCTCGACCTTTTCTAGGAGAAGTTCGGTCCCGCTCACAGTCTTCAGTTCCCGGGAGGTGCATTTCTCACAGATGAAAACGAAGTCGTTCTTGGTGGTTTCTTGTCCGCACGTTAGGCATTTGATCTTAAGGGGAATTTTCTGTATCTCAAGTTTCGCCTCTGCGGCTAGGGTGTCTTTTTTGAAAATATCGAAGGATGTCTTAAGGAGTTCGGGGACCACTCCGGAGAGGGCGCCCACTTGAAGCTTCACCAGAGTGATTTTTTTAGCTTTTTTTTCTTTGGCTTTTTCCTCGAGAATCTCGAAGAGGTTGGCGACCATGGAGAGTTCATGCATCCTGTTTTCGTAATGTGAGTAGGGAGGAAATAAAAAAATCGGCCACCTCGTCTATCCCTGTTCCATCGAGAGCTGAAGTGACGAATGTCTTAAGCTTCGAGTTGATCTCCAAGGCCTCTTTTTTCGCCTGCTCGATGTTAAACGGAAGGAGAGGAACGAGGTCTGCCTTGGTGAGAATAAGACAATCGGCCGTCGTGAAAGCCTTGGGGTATTTCTTGGGTTTGTCGTCTCCTTCAGGGGTGGAGAGGAGGACACACCTGAGGGCCTCACCTAAATCATAACTTGCTGGACAGACAAGGTTTCCGACATTCTCGATGAACAGGAAATCCAAATCCAGAGGGATTTCTGAAAAGATTTTACCCACCATTCTTGCTTCGAGATGACAGGCTCCCCCGGTGATGATCTGCCAGGCAAGGATACCTTTAGCCCTGATTCTCTCGGCATCCTTCTCCGTCTCGATATCTCCTTCGATGACGGCCATCTTGAAGTCAGGCTTAAGTCTTTCTGCCATTCTTTCAAGAAGGGTGGTCTTTCCTGCCCCAGGAGAGCTGAGAAGATTTATGGTCAAGATGCCCCTCTCTGTCAGTGCCCCTCGAATTTCGGCGGCAATTTTTTTGTTGGACCCGAGGAGCTCCTCTAAAACCAGAATTTCCTTCTTGGGCATTTCCTCTCTTTATCTCCTGAGGACTCGTCTAATCTCCAAGATTATACATGTTTTTAGCTGCGACGGCTAGAATCTCGATCTCGGCCAGAACTTTAATAGAGTGTTTTTTCCCGATTTTCAAGATTCGAGGAATAAACACAAAATGAGGAGTGGGACCAGGATATTTCTGATAAACAACCAGAAAATGCTACAGAGTTAATGCGGCAAAATGTAACAATGCAAACAGAATTAACAGGGATGAGGTTCTTGACAATAGGTTTTATTATCTGTAATATAACTTGTTTCGTCCTTTCGGAATAGTTATTATTTTTAGATCATATTTTATTCATAAAGCGATGCTCTCATACAAAGAGATAGAAAAGATTTTCTATCTCCCCTTCCACTATGTGCCACCCCAACCAGAAATACCTGAGTGATACTCTGCGGACCAAAAGATAGATCGTCTTTAGTGATATGGTGTAAGCATGATAAAAAATAAAAGTGATCCCACTTTAGCGGCCGAGGTTCGAAAGTATGGTAACTTCGACCCCAATGCCTGTTATCAATGCGGAAGTTGCACGGTTTCCTGTGACTTAGCAAAGAATTCGGCTTCCTTTCCACGAAGAATAATGCAGTATGTCCTGTTCGGCTTAAAAGACAAATTGCTGAGTAGCCTGGAGCCATGGCTGTGCTACTATTGCGGCGATTGTTCTACGGCTTGTCCGAGAGAAACAGAGCCTGGGGAAGCTATGATGACTCTCCGACGCTATCTCACAGGACAATATGACTGGACAAGCACCTCTCGAAAGCTCTACCGGTCAAAAGCATGGCAAATTGCAGCCCTTGTCTTCTCGGGCGCTTTCATGGCCTTCCTGATAGCCCTTTTTCACGGGCCGATCGTAACCGACCGAGTTGAGCTCAACACATTTGCCCCCGCCCATACGGTACATTTATTCGATATAACTGTAGCTTCCTTAGTCTTAGTGATCCTATTCGCAAACTCATTTCGTATGTACTGGCTCACCATGCACCCGGGGACCAGCTTCAGAATACCCGATATCATACGAGGTTTTCTAAAGGACGGCTTTGGGTACACATTTCATAATGGCGAGAAGGTAAAGATACCTCTCTTTACATTCCTTGTAGAAGCCAAGACAATAGTCGTCCACGCTCTCACTCAGAAGTTGTTTCTGGGCTGTAAAGACAACAAAAGTCGATGGCTGAAGCACTTCTTGATCGTGGCAGGATACCTGATAATGTTTGCCTTAGTGGTTGTCTTCCTGGAGTGGTTTCAGACAGACAATATCTATCCGATTTACCATCCTCAGAGATGGGTGGGTTATTTCGCTGCCGCTGTTCTCATCTATTTCACAGCGGAAATCATAGTCGGTCGCATCAGGAAGCGTGATCAAATTCATAAGTTTTCCGACCTGATGGACTGGATGTTTCCGATACTGTTGTTCTTGATGGCGGTGACAGGTATCTTCGTCCACATATTCAGGTATATGGGACTCCCACTGGCCACATATTATTCCTATGTCATCCACCTGATAGTCGCTTTTTTATGGTTGGTGGTCATCGTGCCTTTCGGCAAATGGACCCACCTTTTGTATCGTTCATTGGCAATCTACTATCATACGGTCAAAGAAAAGGCCCTGCAGCGACAGGTGCCTGAAGAGGCGGTTTTAGAAAATGCATAAAAACAAAACAGAAAACGGAAAGATTGGTGCCGCCATGGTTTTGGGCGGCGGGATCGGCGGAATGCAGGCCGCACTCGATTTGGCGGAATCTGGAATAAAGGTTTATCTGGTTGATAATAAACCTTCGATCGGTGGGGTGATGGCCCAGCTTGATAAGACTTTCCCCACCAATGATTGTGCCATGTGTACCATGGCACCCAGATTGGTTGAGATAGGAAGACATAAAGATATCGAAGTGATAACACTCGCTGATATAGAAAAAATAACAGGGGAAGCTGGGGACTTTGAGATAGAAATACGAAAACGGCCCAGGTTTATTGATGAAGATAAATGCACGGGCTGTGGCACCTGTGTCACGAATTGTCCAGTCCAAAACATCATCTACGTTACACCAGAACGA
>CAYGBF010000358.1:0-4295 GCA_964348035.1 uncultured Eubacteriales bacterium
ATCTTCTGACCTCCTCTAACACATATGACGCCTGTTTATTATAAAAGGATGCTCGCTTTTGCCAAAGTCTATTTAGGGCGATTCTTTCCCCTCTTGTGTTTTAATGTTTTTTTATTCATCTTCAGGCAATTGCTTTTATCGTTGTCAATTCAGTACAATCATAAGAAATGTTAAGTAAGGAACATATCATGCCATTTAGAAATTTTAGCGTCGGGCTCGTGCTTCTCTCTTTCTTTCTGCTCCTATCAGGATTCAGTCGTGTGAATTCGGAAGCCGTACTGAATAATTACAGGGAGTCGAGTGGGAATCTCAATGACCAGCGTACCAAAATGCTAATGGAAAGGATCGAGAAAACACTCGATGCGAAGCGTAGCGAACTCATCGAACTTTACCGGGATCTCCACAGACACCCAGAAGTTTCTGGCAGGGAGGTAAGGACCGCTGGAATCATAGCCCAACACCTCCGTGATCTTGGACTCGAGGTTCAAACAGGGATCGGAGGACATGGAGTCGTAGGGATTCTAAACGGAGCGAAACCAGGCCCTGTTATCGCCTACCGTGCGGACATGGATGCCGTGTTTTCCGATGCGCCCGATACGGTGTCTTTCAAATCTGAAACGCCGGGTGTACGTCACATCTGCGGGCACGATGTGCATGTTACAGTTGCTTTGGGTATTGCCGAAGCATTGGTTTCGATACGAGAGAGTATTCCGGGCACTGTTAAGTTTATATTCCAACCTGCAGAGGAAAACGCAGAGGGAGCCAGGGCCATGATTGCCGATGGGGTTCTGGAGAATCCAGATCCTGAAGCCATCCTGGCTGTCCACTGTGCTCCACTCGAAGTCGGCCAGATAGGAAGCGCAGAAGGGATGTTACTTCCTGGATTAGACCTGATTCAGGTGACTATTGATGGTGGAGATGATCTTAAACCAGCCGCTCAAGCGATCGCCAAAGTGATCTCAGGCGTGAGCACAGTGAGCCTTTCGTCAATTCAAGAGTTGGAGTCTGGACCTGCCTCTGGTCAGGACAGCGTTCATAATGATTTTATCTTCGGGGCTGTCATTAGTTCAAAAGAAAATCCTGAAAAAAAACAGTGGATACTAGAGGCTATGGCGAGGACATCGAGTGCGGAAAATTCAGCCTTAGCAAAGAAAAACATCCATGATGGAATAGAAAAACTTGATCTACCTGGCATTTCTTACAAGATCGATTACACAAACGCAGTTATTCCAGCTGTGATGAATGATCCGGCCCTTGTGCACGCTGCTTTGGATACCATCCGATCCGTACAGGGTCTAGAGGGCTTGGTCGTTGTCGAGCAGGTGCCACCTTTCTTCAGCGAAGACTTTGCCTTCTACCTGCAGAAGATTCCAGGAGTTATGTACTGGCTTGGCGTATCCAACGAAAAAAAGGGCATCATCGGCCTGCCTCACCATCCTCGGTTTGCTGTCGACGAGGAGGCCATATTCGTCGGAGCCAAGACGATGGCTGCCGTCTTACTAAACTATCTTCAAACGCATAAATAATCGGATTGGAGGGGTAGAAGAACTCGAAATAAAAGGCTTCATCCACCTGCCCATTCATCTTCCATTATTTAACGTCAGCAATCTTAAGAACCTTAGACTTAGGATATCGTCCTAAAAAACAGCACTCTAAGAACAAAAAATGAGGTTAATATTGAAATATCTTACTGAAAATAAAACAAATAATTTAACCGTATCTTTTTAAGAATAATCCTCCGACTAACTTGTATACTAGATGAATATCAAAAAAATTAGCAACTTTGCTTGCCTTTTACCAGTATAAGTATATGAATAGAATTTTTTATGTTAAGTAAAGTATCCCATCGTAAGAGGGATAAGACTGTTTTTTTTGAGGGATGTATTGGAGAACCTGGAAGAAGAGGTTAGAATCAGGATGGGAAGCCAATATTGAGTAGAATTCACTCCATAGTTATTACCTGTCTGCTCGTCCTGCTTTTAGCTTTTCCCGCCTTCCCCTTATCTCAGAAGGACGCCGTGGACATCGAGGAGCTCAAGAAAACCGCGCCTAAGGTCTTTATCGACTGCGGGAGGTGCGATATCGATTACATCCGCACCGAGATCACCTTCGTCAACTATGTCCGTGACCGCAAGGAAGCCCAGATCCATGTTCTGATCACGACCCAAAGGACAGGAGCCGGAGGGAGAGAATACACCATCTCCTTCTTAGGACAGCTCGAGTTTAAAGGCATCGACGACACGCATAAATATTTTTCCGAGCAGACCGATACCCATGATGAGATCCGGGAGGGCCTGACAAAGGCCCTTAAAATCGGGTTGATGAGTTATGTGGCCAAGACCCCGATTGCCAGCCGGATTGAAATCTCTTATGACGAGAAAAAAGAATCTCTAGACGTGAAGGACAAATGGAATTTCTGGGTCTTCCGGATCTCTGGGAGCGGAAGGTTGAGAGGAGAGAAACTCTACAAAAACCGTTACCTGAGGATGTCTCTATCGACCAGCCGGGTGACCGAGGAATTAAAAATCAATCTTTCTGTTTACGGGTCCTCCCGCAAGAGTGAATACTCGTATGACAGCGGCTCGATAGACGATATCCAAGAGACTTACAGCGCGAGCGGCTTGGTGGTTAAAAGCCTGAACGATCACTGGTCGGTGGGGGCATTTTTCGAAGCCTCTTCTTCGACCTATCGAAACATTCAATTTTCCCTAACTCCGCAGCCGGCCGTTGAGTACAACCTGTTTCCTTATTCCGAATCCACCCGCAGGCAGCTTCGCTTCCTGTACAGGTTTGGCTATAATGCCGTGAAATACCGGGAAGAGACGATTTACGATAAAACATCCGAAAACCTCTGGAATCAATCTCTCTCTGTCACCCTGAGTCTGAAAGAGAAATGGGGAAGCATCAGCACCACCCTGGGCGGCTCCCACTATTTTCATGATTTTGGAAAGAACCGTCTGACCTTTTTCAACATCGTCAATCTCCGTCTTTTCAAGGGACTCAATTTTTTTGCCTTCGGCGGTGCGTCGAGGATTCACGACCAGCTGTTCCTGGAAAAAGGGGAGGCGATCTTCGAGGAGGTTCTGCTGCGCCGCCGCCAGCTCGAAACAAGCTATGACTATTTCTTTTCCATCGGGCTGAGCTTTACCTTCGGTTCCATATACACCAATGTCGTGAATCCCCGGTTTGGTTCTGGCGGTATGGGAGGGATACACATCTATATCGAATAAAGGTAGGCAAGATCAGCAAGCGTGATGATAATGAATGCCACGAGTAAAAAGAAAGTCTGGTTTCTAGCCCTTGTTTTTTGCTTAGTGAGTCTTGCTATTCCGGGTTGGTCACAGACAGAGAAAACACCCGAAGAGACCAACCGCCAAATCCCGACCGTCTTCATCGAATGTGAGGCCTGTGATATCCCGTTCATCCAGCGAAACATCCCCTTCGTAAAGCTGGTTGAGTCTCTCGGGGACGCTAAAATCTTAATCCGCATCAGCAAAAAGGGCACAGAGACAGGAGATGTCCTTCACACGATCGTCTTTATCGGTCAGCAGGAATGTGCGGGCGATGATGATGAGCTGACATACACGGCTGAAAAAGAGAAGACAGCCGATCAGATAAAACAAGAATGGGTGGATAGGCTGAAGATGGGGCTGATGCGTTATGTGGGGAAGACACCTCTCTGCGACCAGATCTCCATCAAGTTTATGGAAGGAGTTAAACCAACCGATGTCGAGGATCCCTGGAATTTCTGGGTCTTCAGTCTGAGTGCTGATACCTTTTTAAACGGTGAACAAGTTTACAAGAGTGGTTCATACTACGGTTCTTTCTCGGCCAACAGAGTTACAGAGGATTGGAAAATACGGTCATCTGTGAGGGCATCCTATCACAAAAGCACATTCACCTTCGACGATGAAGATATCGAGAGTTCCTCTGAAAGTTTCAGTTTTAGCGGCCTGGTCGTCAAAAGCATCAGCGATCACTGGTCTGTGGGAGCATACATTTCCGCCTCCTCTTCAAGCTACAGCAATACCCGGTTTAGCCTGACCCCGGCTCCGGCAATCGAGTTCAACCTTTTTCCCTATTCTGAATCAACGAAAAAAGAGCTCCGGTTTCTCTACCGTATTGGATACACTTCCGTCAGATACAGGGAAGAGACCATCTATAAGCGGACCTCTGAGAATCGGTGGAAACAAGACCTCTCGATTATCCTGGAAATGAAGCAGAAGTGGGGAACGGCGAGTATGTCGCTTAGGGGTTCTAACTACTTCCATGATTTCAAGAAGAACCGGTTAAAT
>CAYGBF010000359.1:0-1604 GCA_964348035.1 uncultured Eubacteriales bacterium
TGAATTCCGTCGATCCGATGCGCATCGAAGGGTACAAGGTTCCGGCTTTCGAGATTTTCACTCAGTTGGATAGAGTTATTCCGGATTACATCTTCATTCCGGTTAGTTCAGGAGGCCATCTGATCGGCCTGATGAGGGGATTCCTGGATTTAAAAACCCAAGGGTTATGTGAGGACCTTCCCGTCTTCATCGGAGTTCAAGCCCGAGGGTGTTCCCCTATCGCCATCGCCTTCTCCTCTGGGAAAACAAAGGTCGAGAGGATCGACAAATCCAATACGGTTGCCCATGCCATCTCCAACCCTGATCCTCCAGGCGGGAATATCGTTCTTAAAATGATAAGAAACTTCAAAGGTATGATCATCGACGTTACCGATCAAGAAATCCTGGAGGCTCAAAGAATCCTGGCCGAATCGGAAGGCCTGTTCTGTATGCCCGCCTCAGCCACGACTTTAGCCGGATTGTTGAAGCTGGCAAAGAAAAGAAAATTCCGGCCGAGCGATAAAATCGTGCTGGTCATCACCGGAAGCGGGATTAAGGCCCTTGATGCCCTAGAATCTGCTGAAATAAGTGTTCATCATACGGGTCTTTCTGATTTAGAAGGAAAGATGAAATCTTTTGTTTAAATATTATGAATGCCATTATGGGGGATGCGGAGGCAGGTGCAGGGACAAGCTTCGGCAGGTGCTGGAATGACAGGGAGGAATATGGGAATAAAATCCTCATCTGAATAATTGTTATCTTTATCTCGTATACCTACTGTGTTATTATAATTGCGAATCATTACTCATATAAAGAAAGGAGGTCCTTATGAGAGGTGATTTTCCATCCATGGAGATAAAGCTACCGAAAATTAAGGGAGGCTACATCCGCATCGCAATCATCGCTGTCATTGTTCTGATTCTTCTCTTCGGTTCGATCTACCAGATCAGCCCTGAGGAAGTCGGTGTGATCCGCCGTTTTGGCAAGTTCGTGCGAACCACAGACCCTGGTCTTCATTTCAAGATCCCTCTGGGAATAGAAAAATTGAAGAAGGTCCCTGTCCAGAGGCAGTTGAAGATGGAGTTCGGCTTCCGGACAACCAGACCCGGGGTGAGAACGGAATACAGGGTTACCCCAGAGACGGTCAGGGAAGCGGTGATGCTCACCGGCGACCTGAACGTGGTTGTGGTGGAGTGGATTGTCCAGTACAAGATCAAAGATCCGTACAATTATCTGTTTAAAATCAGAGATGTTGAAAACACGTTCCGGTACATGAACGAGGCCGTGGTCAGAAAAATCGTCGGCGATAATGCTGTCGATGAGGTGCTGACTATCGGCAGAGCGAGGATTGCCAGCCAGGCTAAAGTTGAGCTGCAAGAGCTCTGTGACCTGTATGAAATCGGTATCGAAGTCAATCAGCTCATCTTCCAGGATGTCAACCCCCCCGATCCTGTCAAGCCCTCGTTCAACGAAGTCAACGAAGCGCTCCAGGAAAAAGAGAGGAAAATCAACGAGGCCTGGGCCGAGTACAACCAGATAATCCCTAAAGCAAGAGGCGAAGCGGAACAGACGATAAGAGCGGCCGAGGGATACTCTGCCGAACGGATTAACAACGCCGAAGGGGA
>CAYGBF010000360.1:0-2843 GCA_964348035.1 uncultured Eubacteriales bacterium
CCAGGAGATAAGGCTGAGCCACCTCTCTTAATTCGAGGCTGGCGAGAACGGCAAATCCCAATCTTAAGACCTTTGGTGCAAGCGTGTATTTGTTCTCTCCAGGAACAAGAGTGATGTACCCTAGAGAGCGGAGTGTATAAACGAGCCGGAAAACCGTGCTTTTAGAAAGGCCGGTTTTGCGGGCTAAATCAGTAATTCCTAATTTAGGATGGGCGAGATCAAAGGACTCGAGGATGGTCAATCCTCGGGCCAGGGAATTGATAAAATGTTTCTCTTCTTGTGGAGGTTTCAATGAATGTTTCGCTATATAAAATAATATTTCATATATCGGAACATATATAAATACAATGATTTTCCTTTGTCAAGCGTTTCCGTAAAAATAATTTGTTTTGGGACCTCCTTCCTAACTCGATACTAAAATTAGGTTTTGACATTTTTAATCGAGAAAGACATATTATTAAGAAATGTGAACTCAGCATGAACCCTTGGTCCTCCTTAAAAAATTCGGTTTTCCTGATCACACTCGTAGGAATGGCTCTTCTCGTTTTTCCATTGGCCACAAACCCTCATTCGAGCCAAGAGACGGACAATCTACTGGCCTATAAGAGATTCGTTGATGGTGTTATCTCTCCTCAAAGAATAGACAGATACCTAAGATATTTCACCAAGATTCCCCATCTGGCTTCTTCTCCCAGAAACAACGAACTCGCTCAATTCATCCAAAAGGAGTGGATATCTTATGGATTGGAGGACGTGCATCTTGTCCACTACGATGTCCTCCTTTCTTTTCCTAAGAAGATCCTCGTCGATATGGTCTCACCCAAGAGATACCGCTTGAGCCTGAAGGAAGCAAGTTACGAAGAGGATCCGGATACTTCAAGGTCGGATGTTGGCATCCCTTACAACGCGTATTCGAGATCTGGTGAAGTGACAGCCCCTATAGTCTATGCCCACGGAGGGAATCCTGAGGATTATGAGCTTCTCGCGAAGCGGGGGCTAGAACTCGAAGGGAAGATCGCCTTGGTCCGGTACTCCTCCCCTTACAGTTACAGAGGATTCAAGGCTTATGTAGCGGAAAAGAAGGGACTGGCCGCTATTTTGATCTACTCGGATCCGATGGAAGACGGCTTTTCCCGAGGGCCTGTTTTTCCTGACGGTCCTTGGGGACCGCTGGGCCATATCCAGAGAGGGGGGATTCCCTATGATTTTATCTATCCAGGCGATCCGCTGACTCCAGGCTGGGCCTCTTTCCCCGACTGTAAAAGAATATCTCTTGAGGAGGCGCTCACCATTCCCAAAATCATCAGTGTCCCCATCTCCGCCCAAGATGCTCTTCTTCTTTTAGAGTCCATGGGAGGAGAAGAAGCCCCGGAAGGATGGAGAGGGGCTCTTCCTGTAACCTACCGGTTAGGAGGAACAGAGGCTCGGGTTCGAATGGATGTTCAAATGGAGACATCCATCAACAGAATCACCAATGTCATCGGAGCCCTGAAAGGGAGTGATGAGCGGGAAGGCTTTATCTTAGTCGGAAATCACCGGGATGCCTGGGTTTTTGGTGGCTATGATCCCTCGAGTGGGACAGCCTGTCTTATGGAACTGGCTCGGGTTTTGGCGGAAGCGAAGAAAACGGGTTTTCAGCCAAAACGGACGATTCGTTTTGCCAGCTGGGATGCCGAAGAATTCACCTTGACTGGATCAACAGAATGGGGAGAAGAAAACCGGGAGAAGCTGAGAAAGGATCTGGTGGCTTATCTAAATGTGGACAGTGCTGCCTCTGGAAAAGAGTTCAGTGTCCAAGCTGTTCCCTGTCTTTCCCCGTTGATCATTCAAGCGTTAAAAGAAGTCAAGGATCCATCATCACAGAAATCCGTCTTTGAACGATGGAGAGAAGGGACTGGAGAAAAGGGAACAATCGTTATTGCGGGAAGAGGCGGACAGATTAATCCCATCGGGAGCGGGACTGACCATACCGTCTTCCTCAATCATATCGGGGCTCCTGCCCTGGATATGACCTTTTCTGGTGATTACGGGGTTTATCATTCCATGTACGACAACTATTTCTGGATGAGCCGTTTCGGCGATCCGGGAATGCTCTACACGGCCGCTTTGGCCCGGATTTGGGCTCATATGGCGATTGAACTTGCCAGCAGATCATTACTGCCCCTAGATTATGGAAACTATGCCCAAAAGCTCAAAAATTACCTCGAGAAATGGGCCAAACGATTCGATCCTTCAAGAGAGAAGTCTCGAGCTCTTTTTGGTCTTATCGCCAAGATGGAAGAGAAAGCGTCTGTTGTGACTCCCCGTTTGTTCGGAAAAGAGGTAAGGGCAGAAAGCCATGATCCTTCCAAAATTCATGCCATCAATAGACTCTTGATGGAAATCGAAAGAGTGTTTATTTGTCCTCGAGGAATTCCCGATCGTCCTTGGTTTAAGCATCTCATCTTTGGGGCTCAGCATACTTATGCCGTGCTCCTTCTCCCTGCCCTGACCGAGGCCGCCGAAGCCGGAGATGAAGAGGGGATTGATCGATCGCTCGGGGATCTCGAGGAGGCCGTAGGAAAGGCTGTCACCAAGCTTGATGAAATATCAGAGATATTAAACCTTGGGAAAGAATAAAAATCAAGACAACTATCGCATTTTATAGGAGAGGCCGTATGGATCGTCGTCACTTCATGAAAACCTCGCTGGGTGGATTACCTTTATTATCAGCAGGAAGGCTCGAATCCATGTTTTCGGATTTCCAGCCTGGGGACCACCAGTCCCCTTCTCCGAGACAGAGGATACGTGAGCTTGGGGTTAAGCTGGGGGCTATGAAGCCAGGGGCCTTTAATGCCATCACC
>CAYGBF010000361.1:0-1898 GCA_964348035.1 uncultured Eubacteriales bacterium
CTCTTCGCGATGTCATCCATGAACCCAAGGTCTTTTTCTCTCTTCACGGTCTGGGTCTCTGGACCTGCGGCAGAGGCAGCTTTCTGGATGACCTCGTCCGTAAAGCCAAGGGAATAAACATCGCCGGCCACATCAACAGAAAGTGGCTCCACCTCAACCGAGAACATCTCATCCACGAAGACCCAGAAGTGATCATCATCATCTCCAAATCCAGACAGGAATTCGAAAAAAACAAGAAGAGGATGATCGAAGAGCGGTATTATCAAAAACTCAAGGCTGTCCAGACAAACAGGATCTACTTCTTGGAGGACAGCTTGGCCACCCGGCCTGGCCCCAGGCTCATCGATGCCCTGGATGAACTGGCCCATCTACTCCATCCACAGCAATTTCGACAAAAGCCATGAACAGCAAATCCAGCCGCCGTCTTTTTCTCATCGTCCTTCTCCTTCTCTTCGTCTGTGGGCTTTTGCTTTCTCTCCTGGAAGGGCCAGTTCCCACCTCCCCGAAAGACCTCTGGGATTTCGCTTTTCATAACGATCAAACCTATGCGATCATTTTTGTCGACCTCAGACTCTCCCGGGTTCTTTTGGCCTTCCTGGTCGGAGCCAGCCTTTCGCTCTCCGGAGCCATCCTTCAAGGCTATTTCCAAAACCCGATGGCCGGGCCTTTCGTGGTCGGCGTTTCCTCGGGTGCTTCCCTGGGAGCCGTGCTCTGTATCTATCTCGGACTGAACCTCCAGGTTTGGGGGTTGTCCCTGCAGAGCCTGTTCTCCTTCTCTTCCGGGTTTATCCTCGTCTCCATGGTCTATCTTCTGTCCCAAAAAAAAGGGGTCTTTAGGGTGGAAACCCTGCTCTTGACCGGAATCGCCGCCGGAGCTCTGGCGTCCTCACTGACCTCTTTCTTCATCTTCCTCAAATCAGAATCCTTCGAGCAGGCCGTCTTTTGGCTGCTGGGAAGCTTTGCTCTTGCCGACTGGAATCACATCACGGCCATCCTGCCCTATTTCTTCCTGTGCTTCCTGATCGCCCAATGGCTGGCCAAGGATATGAACCTCCTGTCCTTAGGGGACGAGGTTGCTTCCTCCCTGGGCTGCCCGGTCAACCGCGTTCGGAAAATATTCTTGGTCATCTCTACCCTGCTGGCGGCTTCAGCCGTCTCTGTGAGTGGGATCATCGGTTTTATCGGCCTGGTGGTGCCTCATTGGGTGCGTCTCCTCACCGGCCCCGACCACAGACATCTCTTTTTCCTCTCCTCTCTGGCCGGAGGAGTCTTTCTTGTTTATTCCGATCTTCTGGCCCGAATCCTCCTCTCTCCGACAGAATTGCCGATAGGCATCATTACCGCTGGAATCGGCGCCCCTTTCTTCATTTATCTCCTGTATCAGAGGAAATGACGTTTTCATGGCTCTGGATTCTTGCTTCCCTCTCGAGTGAAGTGATACAATGATTCGCACATATGAGATTTTTTTTCGTCCAAGATTATCGTCAGAAATACAGGTATTTTTCTTCCGAACCGATGGTCCAGATCCATATCCAGACATCACGATGGAAAAAAATCTGGGATTTAGCCAAGGCAAAACTCTCCCTCCTGCCCAAAAGAATCCTGCGGCAGGAGCAGGCGTTGGGCCGGGCCGTTAAAGTCGAAGGGGAGACGATCGAGATTATCCACTCAGGGCGGTTGGAGGAGAGACGGATAAGGAGGAAATTCTATTTTTTCCTCCAAAGGCAGAGAACCAAGCACATCCTTTATCTCATCGGTGAGACCATCCTCCTTCCGATCAGCGGATTGGCTGCTCTTCTTCCGGGCCCGAATGTCTTCTTCGGCGTCTTGGCGATTTTGATGATCACCCACTGGCAGGCGCTCAGGGGGATCAACCGCATCCTCAAGAAGGGGGATCA
>CAYGBF010000362.1:0-1761 GCA_964348035.1 uncultured Eubacteriales bacterium
AAACCCGCATCTTCTGCGGTCTACTCGGCTTATTTTCTCGCCTTGCTGTGGAAAGAAGCCGGGCTGCCCGATGGCGTGATTAACTTCATTCCTGGCCCCGGACGTTATATCGGGGATCCGGTCCTGAAGAAACCAGGATTAGCTGGCGTTCATTTCACCGGGAGCACTTCTGTTTTTCAGGGAATGTGGAAAACCATCGGTGCCAACCTCATGAAGTATAAAAGCTATCCCCGAATAGTGGGGGAGACGGGCGGAAAAGATTTTGTCTTTGTCCATGCGTCTGCTGATCCTGAAGCCGTGGTCATCGCTCTGCTTCGTGGTGCCTTCGAGTACCAGGGTCAGAAATGTTCGGCTGCCAGCCGCGCGTACATCCCTTCTAATCTCTGGCCAGTGATCAAGGATGGTTTGTTGAAAGAGGTTGGAACTATCAAGATGGGTGACGTAACCGACTTCACGAATTTCATGGGCGCTGTCATCGATAAGGCCGCTTTTGACAGCATCGCGGAGTACATCGAGTACGCGAAAAAGTCGAAAGAGGCAGATATTATTCAAGGCGGGAACTACGATGACTCCAAAGGATACTTCATCGAGCCCACTCTGGTTGTGGTCACAGATCCTAAACATAAGTTGATGGAAGAGGAGATATTCGGACCGGTCCTCACTATCTATGTTTATCCCGAGGACAAATACAAGGAAACCATGAAAGTCTGCGACAGCACTTCTCCTTATGGTCTGACAGGCTCGATCTTTGCCAACGACCGGACAGCAGTTGACGAGGCCTTTGTCGCCCTCCGTCATGCAGCCGGAAACTTCTACATCAACGACAAGCCCACAGGCGCAGTCGTCAGTCAGCAGCCTTTCGGTGGAGCTAGAGGCTCCGGGACAAACGACAAAGCCGGATCTTACCTGAACCTTCTGCGTTGGGTCAGCGCGCGTGCCGTGAAGGAGAACTTGAATCCTCCCAAGGATTACCGTTATCCGTTCATGCAGGAAAAATAACAAAAAAGAGAGACCTATAGAGGAGTAACGAATGAAAAAGATTCTGGAAAAATTAAACATTAAAGACGTGAATATCGGAGCCTGTTCGGGTGAGAAAGCCTGGTTTGAAGACCCGGAAGGCCAGGAGCTTATCTCTTATAATCCGGCCACAGGAGAGCCGATTGCCAAAGTCATCCAGGCCACAGATAAAACGTACGAACAGGTCATCAAGCAGGCTGTTCAGGGATTTAAGACTTGGCGCATGACTCCAGCTCCGAAGCGCGGCTTGGTCGTCAGAGATTTGGGAGAAGCACTCAGAGAGCTGAAGGAACCGCTGGGCGAACTGGTGACTCTGGAAATGGGCAAGATCAGAGCCGAGGGCATTGGGGAAGTCCAGGAGATGATCGACATCTGTGACTTTGCCGTGGGGCTTTCCCGACAGCTCTATGGTTTATCCATGCACTCGGACCGTCCCGCGCACAGGATGTTCGAGCAATGGCATCCGTTGGGAGTTATCGGAGTCATTTCCGCTTTTAATTTTCCCGTGGCAGTCTGGTCCTGGAATGCGGCTATTGCCGCAGTCTGTGGAGACTCTGTTGTCTGGAAACCTTCATCGGATACGCCGTTAACCGCTGTAGCTGTCCAACATATATGTAACAGAGTCATGACGGATCATGGGCTTCAAGGAATTTTTAACATTACCATCGGCCGTGGCGCCGTTGTTGGCGAGAGGATGATCAATGATAAGCAGCTTCCCCTGATCTCTTTCACGGGCTCAACCCA
>CAYGBF010000363.1:0-4545 GCA_964348035.1 uncultured Eubacteriales bacterium
AACCCGATAGACGGATCGTGGGGCGTGGAGAGAACCTTGTAGATCTCCGCGCTCTCCTCCTTAGAGGTGAGCAAAAAATCTGTGAAGGTTCCCCCGACATCTATCCCGATCTTATATTCCATGATGACTTAATTCTTATTCAGATTCCGATAGGCTCTTTGAACTCACCGAAAGTGCGTTTAAAAACCTTGGTTATTTCACCCAGAGTCGCGTAGGATTTAACAGCTCTTAATACAGGAGGCATCACGTTCTCATCGGCTTTGGCCGCCTTTTCTAAGTCACGGAGGGATGCGTCCACCTCGCTCTCATCTCTCTCTTTTTTTACTTTCTGAAGCCTGTCCTTCTGTTCTTCAGCCAGTCTCGGGTTAAACGGATGAATCTCGACCTCGGCCGTATCCTCATCCATCATATACTTATTGACACCGATTTTCGGGATTTCTCCCGATTGGATCTTTTTTTCGTGAAGATAAGCTTGACGGCTTACCTCTCTCTGTACATAGCCCGATTCGATGGCCTTGATCATCCCCCCGAATTCTTCCACTGTCTGCATGCACTCCGCGATTTTCTTCTCCATCTCATTGGTCAGCGATTCGATGTAGTAGGAGCCGGCCAACGGATCGACTGTATCCCGCAGTCCCATCTCGTCGGCCAGAATCTGCATCGTCCTCAGGCTGAGGAGAGCGGCTTTCTTGGAAGGAATCGTGTAGGCTTCATCATAAGAGCACAGGGCCATGGTTTGGGTGCCGGACAGAGCCGAGATCAGGGCGTAGTAAGCTCCCCGGATGATGTTATTTTCGGGCTGCTGGACAGTCAACCCGCCGCCCCCGCCGCCAGCGATCATCCTTAAGGTCATCGAGCGCGGGTTCTGGGCATTGAATCGCTCTTTGATTATCTTGGCCCAGAGCCGCCTTCCCGCCCTGAATTTGGCCACCTGTTCCCACAGGTTACCGTGGATGTCGAAGTTGAAGGCGATGCGCTTGGCAAAATCATCGATGTCTAGCCCCCGGCTCAGCACTTCCTGGATGTACGTGACCGCGATCTCGAAGGCATAGGCCATCTCCTGGACGGGTGTGGCTCCCGATTCTCTGATATGGTAGCCGCAGACGCTGAACGGGTTGAATTTGGAGACCTCCTTCGAACAGAACTCCACCATATCGCCGATCAGCCGGATCGAGGGCTGGACAGGGAAGATCCAGGTCCCTCTCCCGATGTACTCTTTCAAGATATCATTCTGGGTCGTACCCCTAACCTGATCCCAGGGAATCCCTTGCTTTTCGGCCACGACAAGATACATGGCCAACATCACCGAAGCAACAGGGTTGATGGTTAAAGAGGTGCTGATCTTGTCGATCGCGATGCCCTCGAAGGCCTCTTCCAGGTCCTTGAGCGAATCTATGGCCATCCCAACCCGGCCCACTTCCTCCTCGGCCAGGGGATCGTCGGAATCCAACCCGAGCTGGGTGGGCAGATCAAAGGCAACGTTCAGGGCTGTCTGGCCCTGGTCGAGGAGCCATTTGAACCTTTCGTTGGTCTCTCTGGCCGTGCCAAATCCCGAGTACTGGCGCATCGTCCAGGGACGTTTGCGGTACATCAGGGGATGAATCCCCCTCGTGAACGGGAATGCCCCCGGCTGACCTATTTGTTCTTCAAAATTCAGGTCTTTGATGTCCTCAGGGCCGTAGACAGGTTTGACCTTTATCCCGGATTCAAGGATGACCTCTTCGAGCTCTTCGGGTTTTGGTTTTTTCATCTCACCCACTTACCCTTTTCCCTAATAAAGGCCGCAATCTCATCCAGATGGGCCCCGACGGGAAACACTCCGGTCACTCCAAGTCCTTCGAGCGTCTGGATATCCTTCTGGGGAATGTTTCCTCCGACGAGGACTATCTTATCCGTGATTCTTTTCTCGGCCAGCTGGGCCATGAGTTTTTGACTCAACGGAAGATGAGCGCCGGAGTAGATGGATAGCCCGATGACATCCACATCTTCCTCGAGGGCCGTGTTCACGATTTCATCGATTGTCTTATGAAGGCCTGTGTAGATCACCTCCATCCCGGCATCTTTAAGGGCATGGGCGACGACTTTGGCTCCCCGGTCGTGTCCATCGAGACCCGGTTTCCCGATGAGCACCCTGATCCTTTTTTCTCCCAACGGTTCGATCCTGATTAAAGGCTGAATTTTTGCGGGTTGCATTATATATCATGCTTCCTCGGGATTCAAACTCTTGATCTAAATCATATTAATAGTATTTTCTGACCTGATAAAACATTTCTTTGGGTAAAATTAGAAAAGCTGTTCATTCTTATTGGGAAATATATCGCAGATCATGTTTCGAAAAATTATAACGTAATATTATTAGAGATGTATAATTAATCTATTATTTCTACTATCCGCTACCTGCCTCCACAGGAACAAGCATAGCAGGCACAGGTTCCACAAGAATGACATTAGATTCCCACTCCTGAATTTTCTGGTATCGGATGATATATATTAGGAAATAGTGTTGATCTCGAGTTGTTGTTTGATGGAGAATCTGGCTTTCACTTCTCCTTCCTACAGTTGCCCTCTCTTCGATCGGTCTACCTGCTAATCATTAACTGGGTGACTTAACAAGGTTGGCAAGGCTAGTGCTGACCACCTCTGAGCATCTCTAAGCCATGTTCTAGGATAGGAAGCAGAAGTCTGGTGCACAATGTCACGGCTTTGATTGAACCTGGTAAATTGACGATAATAGTCCTGCCTTTGATACCGCTGAACCCTCTAGAAAACACAGCGTATCTGGTTTCTTCGTAAGATTCTCTTCTCAATAATTCGGATATTCCAGGTAGTTCTTTTTCACAGATCTCCTGAGCCACATCGGGAGTGATATCTCTGGGAGAAATCCCAGTGCCACCTGTGGTCAGAATATAATCCTTGTCAAGTTCGTCCAAAATTGCCTTCTTGATTTGCTCCTTATCATCGGGAACGACAGCCGCCGTGACCTCAGCTTCAACAGAGCTATTATCAATCATTTCTCTTATTTTCGGCCCGGACAAATCTTCATACTCGGCTGCAAATGCCCGGTCAGACACAGTAATAACCGCGATCTTGATCATTAACCTTACCTCCTTTCAATACTCTAGTAAAGGCGCCTTCTGAAGGCATGATGCACACTCCGGCGGCATAAAATATACTGCATTTGTCATGACATTCCTTTCCGATTTGGGTGACTAAAAGCACGGCCTCGTTGATGAACACTTTTCCCCCGATTTTGACTTTACTCCAGTCGATACCACGTGTGACGATGTTTTCACCAAAGGCGCCCGGTTTGAGCTCCAGGCCCTTCTCTTTCATCCTATCGATACTTTCTCCTGCCAAAAATGAAACTTGGCGATGCCAATCACCCCCATGGGCGTCGCCTTTAATACCATGTTTCTCTACCAACTCGATCTTCTTTACCTTATTTTTTTGCGTCCCCTTTTCTTTGGACACATTGACAGACTCAATTCTAAAATCTATCCTCATTTTTGCGTTTCTCTATAAGTTTTATATCTGAAATGACCATCGTTTCATCAACGGCCTTGCACATATCGTAGATTGTCAAGGCTGCGATTGACACCGCAGTCAAAGCCTCCATCTCTATTCCGGTTTTGGCCTCGCAAGCAGTGTGGGATGCGATATCAATTCTGTCGCCTTTGATATCAAAGGACACTCCGATCTTGGAGATTGGGATATTGTGGCAGAGGGGGATCAGATCAAAGGTCTTCTTGGCAGCACTGATGGCGGCAATTCTGGCTACAGACAACACATCTCCCTTTTTAACCTGGTTTTTCTTGATCAATTCGATGGTTGCCGGCTGCAAATAGATTATGCCTGAAGCGATTGCCTCACGGTGCACAACCTTTTTATTGCTAATATCGACCATCTTAGCTTCTCCCTTTTGATTTACATGGGAAAATTCCATCCTATCCTCCTATCTGCCAATTCTGCTTATTTTTGCAAAAGGTACCTTCTAGGGGCTTGTTTGATATGGCATTTTTGACGCTGGATTCGACATCCCCGGAATCGACCTCGTACTCAAGGTCAGAGAAAAGACATGGCTTTAATTTACCATCCGAGGTCAATCTGATTCGATTGCATATGCTGCACGGGAGCGGACGTTCGGCTTGGAACTCTTTACCGACCCTGTTCGAATCCCTTAAAGAGTAGTGGTTAATCCTCTGCAGTACAAGCCGCTTAGTCTGGCAAAACGCCCTCATCAGCGGCGCGTCTTCATCTGTCAGACCAGGTATTACGACCATGTTAATTTTTGTATTCAGAAAACCGGCATCTAAGGCAGCATCGATGCCTCTAAGGGCATGATTGATATCTCCAACGCGGGTGATTCTTCTATACTTCTCAGGACTCAGGGTATCGAGTGAGATGTTCAATCGATCAAGACCGACTTCCTTTAATTCATGAGCCATTTTAGCTAAATTAACGCCGTTGGTTGTTAGAGAGAGTTCCCTTATCCCGGTTTTGGATTTGATTTGTTGGATAAGATATGTAATTCCTTCCCTCACCAGG
>CAYGBF010000364.1:0-3244 GCA_964348035.1 uncultured Eubacteriales bacterium
CAGTCTTTATCTGTCCGGATGCGTCCGAGAGGGGTCTCGTAGTCTTTCTCCGTAAGGGAAAGGAGAGATTCTCCTAGATTATGACCCGTCCCAAGGAGGAGGACTCTCTTCGGCGCATAATCCTGTATCGCTTGGTAAGCTTTGCTGTAGACCCTTTTACCGGTATTCAGGTCGATGTGAGGGGCAATCAAACCCGAAATTTTCTTTCCTCGGACAGCAGAGATAGGATCCACTGGATCGCAGAAAAAGGATTCTAGGAACGCCCTGAGCTTCCCGGGTTCTTTCGGGTAAGATCGGCCGGCATGGAAGGGGTCTCTCGTCTGGAGAAGAGCGTAGGAAGAGAGGAGCTTTTCCTTCTGTTGATGATAACGTTCGCTGGCCAGTAAATAAAGAGCGTCCAGTTCGGCGATGACGTTTTTCACTTCCTCGGCGGAGACGAAAACCCCCTGCCTCATCCGGATGAGGCCGAGTTGGATGTCGCGGATGCTCCGCTGGCCATCGATGAGACTGACAAACTGGAGGATGTCTCCGAACAGGATAAAAGGTTCCTCGATCAGGCCGAGCGAATCCCTGACAAGATAGGCCTGCTGACCATCATGGACAGTGGGGATAACCTCGATATCTGTTCGCAGCTCGGGAACCATTTCTTTCATCGACAGTCCAATCTTTTCTTCCCATCTTTTACCATCTCTTCTTCCCAAAAAGCAACTTTATTCCTGCGGAAGCAGGAACCCAGTAAAAGATATATCTTATCTTTGATCCCCATTTTTGCTTTTTTGAGAGGGAAGGATTTGGTATGATGATCGAAAATCTCTAAGGACGATCAGACCGATGTTTCGAAGCCGGATGGAAATAAAATTCGACCGAATCTACGAAGAGGCGTGTCAAGACGAAAACATCGTCCCCTTGGATATGAGTCAAGACAGTTATGTCCTGTTCTCAGATCATCACAAGGGTGATTCCAGTGCCGCCGATGATTTTAAGAAGAACCGGCAGCTGTATGATCATGCCCTTGCCTATTATCACGATCGAGGATTCCGGTTGATCGTCTTGGGGGACAACGAAGAACTCTGGGAAAACCGCTTCGACCGAATCCTTCCTCATTACAAAGACCTCATCGCCAAAGAAATCGAGATGGCTGTGGCGGGCTCGGACAAAAAAAAGATCAGGATTTGGGGCAATCACGATAAAGAAGTCTCCCTCAGGAGATTCCGCCGTTTGTACAAGAGTTCTGCCATTCAGATCATGGATGATGTCGACTACAGAGAGGGTCTCTGTCTCGGAAAAGATATTTTCCTCATCCATGGCCATCAAGGGCGATTTTTCGATGATATAGCCTGGAGGGTAAGCCGCTGGGCAGTCCAGATCATCTGGAAAACCATCCAAAAACTCTTCCGCATCGGAGTCGATGGTCCTACGGAAAACATCCGAATCCGGGATGATCTGGAGATGAAGTATTACGCTTGGGCGAAATCCCATCAAGTCCTGCTCATCTGTGGACACACGCATCAGGCTATTTTCGGGTCGCTGACTCACTACGACCGTCTTCGGATCAGGCTGGAGAGCCTCAAACACAGGCTGGACAATGCTCCGGAGGAAAAAAAACAGAAAATCCGAAAAGAAATCCAGGATGCAGAGGAGAAAACGAACGCCATTCTTCACCGCCGGTCGGGCGTCCCTCCAAAATCCTTGAGCCGGACCAAGGAACGCCCGGTTCCCTGTTATTCGAACGATGGCTGCTGCGGTTATACCAACGGAATCACTTGCTTGGAAATCGAAAAAGGCCGGATGCGCTTGATCAAATGGCAACGTCAAGGACGACGCAGAATCGTTCTCGCCGAAGCGGATCTCTCTCATCTCCTTCGATACATCAAACAAGGCCGTCCCACGGATGCCGATCTGGACTCCCGAATGAAAGAGAACCCCCTTGACTGATGCCTTTCGGGATCAAGGGGGCCTATGAAAGGAGGGCGGGAGAGGAATCCTCATCCTTCCTTTTTCACAGCCTCGACTGAGCCTTGGATGAGGCGTCTTCTAAACACCGTTGAGGCTGTATGGGTTGATGATGGCCGAAAAGGTTTGGACGGTCAATCACCCCTAGGGATGATTCGAGGGGTGAATCTGAGTGGGTTTGATTTGGGAACCGATCGGGAAGGCAGTCCGCCTGTTAAGGGAGGAAGGAATCCAGACGTTTTATCGATTATCATTCTCCTTGGAAGCCGTCTTCATCGTGACAGCAGCTAGGGATTTTTTTGGGGGAAATTCGACGCCGTTCTGAATCAGGAGGCTCAAAAATTTGATGAACGCCATCCAGAACAGGGCCATCCCGACTATCTCGATGAACTCTTCCAAAGATTTGGAAAAATGTCGGATCGCGTAAAGATTGAGGTCATAAGCATCGGCCATCCTGGTCTGAATATTCCAAGCATGAGGGACACTTAATCCTTCGAAAAAATCTAAGCCCACAGCCACGACCAGACAGAGGAGACCGGCATGGGCGAGCCTCCGTAGGTCCTTACGCTTGAACTCTGCCCGGAGAAAAAACAAGACAAAAAGGCCTAAGATGGCGAATAACGGGACGAGTACGATCTGCCAAGTGTAACTCGGGAAAACATCGATGAATCTTGTCAGCCGCCCTGTTGAGGCTTGGGCAGAGGGTGAGGTTAGGAAGATCTCCTTGACCGCTGTTCCCAGGCGCTCGTGAATGAGGGCGCCATCATCGACCGCTAGGTAGGTAAAAAAAGCAGCCAGCAGGAACCAACCGGTCCGTCGCTTCTTCGGGGATCGGAGATGTCTCAGGACGAAGAAGATCAACCAGGCTGTGATTCCGACCATCAACGTCTGGATCGCTCCCAGCCATGAAGCCAACGAATCTTCCCGGGTGATGTTGCAGAACCGTTGGATGGTCCCGATCTCTATCAGCCGGGCATAATTGAACACGACATCGATCAGAACCAGGAAGAGTGCGGTCGCGATGCAGACGATGGCCACAAGGCGGCTGGCCTTATCCAGGTTGCTTTTTATCCGAATAGGCCCTACATCCATCCTCTCGGGTGATGACTTCAAATCTTTCTGAATATCTTGGTTTGTGTCTGTCACGAAAACCCCACGACTTCTCACATGTTGCTCTGGATATTCTCTTGACATATTCTTGCCATAGACCGGATATGAGTTTCAACGACAAAACGTAAGCATCCTTATTTCCGTGATAACCGTTACTATTATGGATCAGGTAGGGTGCATC
>CAYGBF010000365.1:0-3655 GCA_964348035.1 uncultured Eubacteriales bacterium
TTGACTCTTGTGGGCTGTGGGAGACAATCCCTTGAAACCAGCCGCCAAATAAAACATAGGGAGCAAAAAGATGGAAAAATGGGAATGTACCGCTTGCGGATACGTCTATGACCCCGAAAAGGGAGACCCGGATAACGGAATTTCCCCGGGCACCCCGTTCGAGGATCTACCCGAAGATTGGGTTTGTCCACAATGCGGAGTCGATAAACAGTTCTTTCAAAAAATGAATTAGGCGTTCATGAAGGCTCATTAGCGATGAGAATCATCATCGTCGGGAACGGGCTGGCAGGAGTCATCTCGGCCAAGACCCTACGAGATTTGGACAAGGATGTCGAGATCGATATCTTCGCTTCGGAGAGGTACCATTATTATCCTCGTCCTAATCTGATCGAATTCTTGGCCAAAAACATCCCCCTCGAACGCGTGTTTGCCTTCCCCAAGCAGTGGTATGAAGAGCAGAGGATCAGGGTTCACTTGGAGAACTCGGTCACAAAAGTTGTTACAAAAACCAAGCAGGTCGAAACAGAGGAAGGACAGACAGAAAATTACGATGTCTTGATCCTGGCCACGGGTTCTTTTCCTTCTATCCCGCCGTTTAAGGGAGCAGATAAAAAAGGCGTGTTTACGCTGCGGACCTTGGATGACGTCTACGAGATCATCGATGCTCTCGAAAGTTCCAACAAGGTGGTCTTGATCGGAGGAGGGCTTCTCGGGTTGGAAATCGCCAGGGCCGTGAAATCCAGAGGAGCCGAGGTGGAAGTGGTTGAGTTTTTCGACCGTCTTCTGCCCCGTCAGCTCGACAGGCAAGGCGCTGCGCTGTTGCAGGCTCAGATCGAGAACATGGGGATAAAAGTCCAGGTGGGGATCGTCACTGAGGAGATTTCTGGTCAAAAGGCTGTCGAAGGCCTGAGATTCAAAGACGGCGGCGGTCTCCAAGCCGATATGGCCATCGTCGCAGCCGGCATAAAGCCGGACATCGGCTTAGCTCAGAACGCTGGCTTGAAGACAGACCGAGGAGTCGTGGTCAACGAGTTTCTCCAGACGAATGAACCCAGTATCTATGCTGCAGGAGACTGTATCCAATTCCATGATCGGATATGGGGGATTATCCCAGCTTCATTCGACCAGGCTCGGGTGGCCGCCTCGAATATATTAGAAGACCAACCCAGGAAATATACAGAGACAATTCCTTCCAACACCTTGAAAGTCGTGGGCTTGTACGTCACGTCCATCGGTCAGATCAATCCTGAAGAGGGGAGGCTGGAAGAAATCCGCCTCGAGAAAAAGGAAGAGGGAATATACAAGAAGATCGTCTGTCAAGAAGGAAGAATCGTCGGGGCCATTTGGATGGGGACCAAGAAGGGCGTGGATGGCCTTAACCGCCTCATCTCGCAGAAGGTGGATGTGACGAAGTGGAAGGACGCTCTTTTGGAAGACGATTTCGATTTTTCGGTTGTATGAATATTAAGAGAAACCTTATCCTCGTCGTCCTTTTGCTCTGTGTGCCCCACCTCCAAGCCGAACTGAACGGCTATCTTTCGTTCGATTTCGTCAAAGGCCAGAAGGAGAGTAACGCGTCTAACGGAACATTCCAGGATGCTCTCCTGGGTCTCATCTTAACTGGAGATATGACTCCTAACGTGGATTATCTTGCCGAGACGAGATTCAAGGATGAATCCAGGATGGAGATGGAGCAGGCCTTCCTGAGAATCCGGCCTTCACAAGCTTTTTCTGTGAAACTCGGACTTTTTCTTGTTCCCTTCGGAAGATACAACACTTCGAACAGACCTCATCAGACAGTCCTGGTAAAACCCCCTCTCCCGGTAGAGCACCTGTATCCCCTCAGTTGGAGAGACATCGGTCTTCTCGTCGAAGGGCGGTGGAGCGGGTTTTTTTACTCAGCCTACTTGGGAAATGGATTGAGTGAGGGGCAGAGCCTTCGCGATGGCCAGCAGTTTAGGGACAATAATAAGGACAAGGGTAAGGGAATCCGGGGAGGTCTTACCCTCAGCCAAGGATTCGATGCCGGTTTTTCTTATTACACAGGTAGGTACGACGAGAAAAACGAGAGAAACCTCATCCTTAAGGGTGTCGATCTCAGTTGGGAGGCGGAAGGCGTTTACGTTCTCGCTGAATACATAAGGGCTGACATGGACAATCCTTCCGGCTTTGACCAGGGGAAGGCAGAAGGGTATTTTGTCCAGGCTGCGTTTGATACGGGGCCGCTGCGCCCCGTAGGCAGTTATCAGAACTTCACTTACCGAGATGCCTTCCATGGGCAGGAATCTGATCCAGATCTTGGAGGAAGCGGCATCGACGAGGAGCGGAGTCGTTGGACGTTCGGCGTTGTTTACTTCGCCACAGCCAATATCTTCTTCAAGATAGAGTATGAGTGGAACCGGGAGAAGGGGACAGAGATCAAAGACAATCTCTTCCTCTTCCAGCTCGCTTTGAGTTATTAATCCTTGTTTTCGGATAAGGGTTCTGATAAAATTCGTTCTCAAAACGCCGTCTTTCCTGATTCAGAAATTTAATTTCCAGAAGGACTTTTATGGCCAACTTACTTGTCGTCGGGGCCCAATGGGGCGATGAAGGAAAGGGCAAAGTTATCGACCTGATAACGCCCGCGTTCGATATCATCGCTCGGTACCAAGGCGGTCATAATGCGGGACACACCGTCATCGTCAACGGGAAAAAAATCATCCTGCATCTGATCCCCTCAGGAATCCTCCGTCCAGGAAAACTCTGTGTTATCGGCAACGGAGTTGTGGTTCATCCGAAGGCTCTGTTGGATGAAATCTCTGAACTGAGGGGATACGGAATAAAGGTTGATGACAATGTCGCGATCAGCAAGGATGCCCACCTCATCATGCCTTATCATTCTTTGATGGAGAAGATGAGTGAAGAGAGAAGGGGGGCCAGGAAGATCGGAACCACTCTCAGGGGAATCGGTCCTTGTTATGAAGACAAGGCGGCTCGGCGAGGCATCAAAATCGGGGACCTCTTGATGCCTTCTCTCCTCAAAGAAAAAATACAGGACAACATCGAGGAAAAAAATGTTTTTCTCGAATCTCAAGGTATCCCAAGGCTCGATCCGGAAAAGGTCTTTATAGAGTACAGCCGTTATGCCGGCCACATTGAAAAATACGTAAAAGATGTTTCTCTCCTCCTCGATGAGAGGATGAAGGAGGGTCAGTCTGTTCTCTTCGAAGGGGCCCAGGGGACTCTCCTCGACATCGACCATGGGACTTACCCTTATGTCACCTCGTCCAGTTCCACCGCTGGAGGAGTATGCACAGGCCTGGGTATTGCTCCGGATAAAATCCACTCGGTCCTGGGTGTGGCCAAGGCCTACACCACACGGGTGGGCGAAGGTCCTTTTCCGACAGAAATTTTCGATGAAACAGGAAAATTCCTCCTCCAAAAAGGGAATGAGTTCGGGGCCACTACGGGTCGCCCCCGCCGATGTGGCTGGTTTGATGCCGTGGCGGTTTCCTATGCCTGTCGAATAAACGGGATTAAGAAAATCGCCCTGACCAAGCCCGATGTCTTGGAGGGCCTGCCGGAGATGATGATCTGTGTTGGTTACCGGTACAAGCAAGATCTCCTCCACCAATTTCCGACAGAGAGCTGGGTGTTGAAGGATGTGGTCCCT
>CAYGBF010000366.1:0-3071 GCA_964348035.1 uncultured Eubacteriales bacterium
GGCTCGAGGGGCAGAAAAGGGTCAATCCCTTACTCGTTGACCTCTCGCGTAAGCTTGATCTTCCTTTGGTGGTGACCAATGACTGCCATTACCTTACAAGGGATGATGCCGAAAGCCACGATATCCTCCTCTGTATCCAGACCAACAAGAAGTTGACCGATCAGGACAGAATTCGTTTTGAGACCGACGAGTTCTATTTTAAATCGAGCGAAGAGATGATAGGGCTCTTTAAGGACATAGCTGAGGCGATAAAGAATACAGCCAAGATCGCCTCCCAATGCCATTTTGATTTTCCGACTTCAGAGCATTTCCTTCCTCAGTTCAAAGCGCCGAAAGGGGTTTCTCTCAGAGAATATTTCGACCAAGTCGTCAAAGGAGGATTCCAAAACCAGATCGAACGTACTCAAAGGAAGAGAAAAAAGGACGAGATCAAAGATCTTGATGAGTATACAGAACGGCTGGACAAAGAGATGAAACTGGTCAAGGAGATGGGTTTTGAGGGCTACTTTTTGATTGTCTGGGATCTTATCCAGATGGCCAAGGCTAAGAATATTCCTGTGGGGCCAGGCAGAGGATCGGTCGCCGGCAGTCTGCTGGCCTACAGTTTGGGGATAACCGACATCGACCCTCTTGAATATGACCTGTTGTTTGAAAGGTTCTTGAATCCGGAAAGGATCTCTCTTCCAGATATAGACATTGATTTCTGCGGGAGACGGAGGGATGAAATCCTCTCCTATGTGACTCAAAAATACGGCCAGGAAAACGTCTGTCAGATCATCACGTTCGGCACCATGGCTGCCCGCCAGGCAGTCCGGGATGTCGGACGAGCTCTGGAGGTTCCTCTTCCTGAGGTGGACAGGATCGCTAAAATGATTCCTCCTTTCGGCCCAGAGGCCACGATAGAGGGGGCGTTAAAGAATATTCCCCAGCTAAGGGAATTGAGAGACAAGAACGAGAAGATCGCTCATCTCCTCTCTCTCGCTCAAAAATTGGAAGGGCAGATTCGTCATCCTTCCATCCATGCCGCTGGTATCGTCATCGCTCCCAAGCCCTTGGTGGAGTTCATGCCCCTTTACCAGTCTGTAAAGGGAGAAATAACGACCCAATTCCCGATGCAGGATATCGAGGCCCTTGGCTTGCTCAAGATGGATTTGCTGGGGCTCCGCAATTTGACGGTGATTCAAGATACCGTGGAGCTGGTGGAGAGAGAGTCAGGAGACAAGATTGACCTGATAAATCTTCCCCTCGATGATGAGAAGACCTTTGAAGTCTTCAAATCAGGAAATACCGATGGAGTTTTCCAATTCGAAAGTCCAGGAATGAAAGACTTACTCAGGAATTTCAAGCCGGAAAACTTCCGCGATTTGGTCGCCTTGAATGCCCTCTACAGGCCCGGGCCTTTAAAGAGCGGGATGACCGACGAATTCATCAAACGTAAGAATCATCCGGAGCGGATAAGCTATGAATTTGCAGAACTCGAGCCTGTCTTGAGAGAGACGAAGGGACTCATCGTCTACCAGGAGCAAGTGATGGAAATCGCCACCGAGCTGGCGGGATTTTCTTTAGCCGAAGCCGATATTCTGCGCAAAGCCATGGGCAAGAAAAAGACGGCAGTGATGAAAGCGCAGAAGCAGAGGTTTATCCAGGGAGCCAAGAAGAAAGGGATCAGTGCGGCCAAGGCTAACAAAATTTTCGATCAAATCAAATACTTTGCAGGCTACGGATTCAATAAGTCACATAGCGCTGCCTACGCCTATTTGGCTTACAGAACCGCCTATCTGAAAGCGCATTATCCTCTCGACTTCCTCGCCGCCCTTCTCACTTCGGAGGCCGAGAGAGGGGCCACCTCTCAAGTGGTCAAATACATCAACGAATGCAAAGAAATAGGGATCAATATCCTTCCTCCTGACATTAACGAGAGTGACTTCAATTTCACGGTGGCCCAAGGGGACATTCGCTTTGGCCTCTCGGCCATTAAAAATGTGGGAGAAGGAGCCGTGAAGGAGATCCTGGCTGCAAGAGAAAATAGAGGAAAATTCACCTCTCCCTTCGATATCTTTCAGGAGGTCAACCCTCAGGTTGTCAACCGCAAAGTGATAGAGAGCCTGATCAAAGCGGGAGCTTTTGATTCTCTGGGTTGGAGGCGGTCTCAACTCTTCCACCTTGTCGATAAGATGATAGACTATGCCCATGATATTCAAAAAATTAGATCATCACAGCAGAATCTTCTTTTCGGCCGGAGCCAGATGGAACCTCCTCCGGTCTCAGGAGAAATAAAGCATATGCGCGAATGGGATGAGAGCCTCTTTCTCTCTTACGAGAAAGACGCCCTGGGATTCTATATCACCAGCCATCCTTTGGCACAATATGGGAACCGGCTTAAAAGTCTGGTCTCGGATTCCATCAATCAATTGGATGAGGAGAGAAATTTTTATGATGAAATAAGATTAGCCGGGGTTATTTCTTCGCTAAAGCCGCTTAAGACCAAGAAAGATGAGAGGATGGCCACATTTATTCTGGAAGATCTGAGCGGCCGCATAGAGGTCGTGGTTTTTCCCGAGAGTTATAAAAAATACTATGAATATCTGAGAGAGGACCAGATGGTCTGGCTCAAAGGAAAGTTTTTGGGAGAGGGAGAGAACCGAAGGATTCACCTTGTTCAGATCATGCCTTTATCAGAGGCTTTCCAGAAGCAGGCCAAGAGAATGGTTCTGAGAATTTTTCTTCCCGGAATCGAGGAGTCCATCTTTGAAGAACTGAAAAACATGCTGGAACGGAATCAAGGAGATTGTCCGGTTCTTTTTGAACTGGAGACACCTCATTCTTACCGGATGATGGTTCAATCGGTCGATATACCAGGGGTTTCTCCCTCAGAAAAGCTAACCAAGGATATCGAGCATTTATTGGGTGAAGGGGCTGTTTTTATCGAATATTAGGCCGCTTGATTCAACCACGCTTCTTTTTATTCATTGTGACAATCGGTTGATACGCCTCGCGGTTTGCCACGGGGAACCGATCGTCAGGGGATCCAAGATGGTATGCGTCCTTGGACGCAGGGTGCGGGTTCGTGC
>CAYGBF010000367.1:0-2471 GCA_964348035.1 uncultured Eubacteriales bacterium
TACTCACCAACCCTTCCTCGACAAGGTCGACAGCAATCTTGACCGCGGCCATTCCGGTTCTTTTTCCACTTCGTGTCTGGAGCATGAACAACTTCTCTTCCTGGATGGTGAACTCAAAATCTTGAACATCTTTATAGTGCTTCTCCAGTCTTTTGGTGTGGGTCTTCAGCTCTTTGTAGGCCGAGGGCATTTCTTTCTTCAAGTTGGCGAGCGGAGTGGGTGTTCGCACTCCGGCCACTACATCCTCACCCTGAGCGTTGAACAGGTACTCGCCGTAAAGATCTTTTTCTCCTGTGGCGGGATTCCTTGTAAATCCTACACCCGTGGCCGATGTCTTTCCGAAATTCCCAAAAACCATCTGCTGGATATTAACTGCTGTTCCCAGATCATCGGGGATATAATTCAAGCGCCGGTAGGTGACAGCTCTAGGGTTATTCCAAGATTTGAAAACGGCGGATACGGCCATGACAAGCTGCTTTTTGACATCCTGGGGAAAGTCTTTGTTCGTCTCTTGTTTGATTAGCTGCCGGTAGTCAGCGATCAATTGCTCCAAGTCCTTCTCCGAGAGTTCAAAATCATCGGTGATCTTGACCTGCTTTTTTTTCTTTCTCAGAATCTTCTCGAATCTATCCTTCGGAATCTCTAACACCACATCCCCGAACATGTGGATTAACCGACGGTAACAATCCAAAGCAAATCGCCTGTCGCCCGCTTTCTCTGCTAGGCCTTCGAGGGTTTTGTCGTTGAGACCGAGGTTGAGCACTGTATCCATCATCCCTGGCATGGAAAACTTCGCACCCGAACGGACAGATAACAGAAGAGGATTATCTACTCCTCCGAATTTCTGTTGGGTCTCGCCTTCGAGTTCTTGAAGGTATCGAAGGATTTCCTCCGTTACACCCGGAGGGATTTTATCTCCTGCGTCGGCAAAAAGATTGCATACTTCGGTCGAGATGGTAAAACCTGGAGGCACAGGAAGACCGATACCAGCCATTTCCGCTAGGTTGGCACCCTTCCCGCCAAGAAGATCTTTCATGTTTCTGTCGCCTTCTACATGACCCTTCCCGAAAAAGTAAACGTATTTCTTGCTCATCGTTCGACTCCTCGAAAGAATAAAGCACATTTATACATGCTTGTTCCCCAAAATTCAAGTGGGAGCTCAGGCTGGTGGGTCTCGAAACACGCTGAGTTTCCCCAGCGCGGCTTGTTCCTGCACCTGCCTGCGCAGGGAGGTGCTGGAATGACGGAGAAGAGGAAGGATCCCCGCCGGAGCTTGTGCCCGCGCAGGCGGGTACAGGGACATTGGGTCAGGAAAATAAAGTCTGATATTTTTCAAGGCCGGCTTTAAAGACCATAATCGCCCGCTTCAAATTCTCATCCTTGAGGACGTAAGCGATCCTCACCTCATCCCTTCCTTTGTCGGGAGTGGAGTAGAAACCTGGAGCCGGGGCAACCATGACTGTCTCTTCATCCAGCTGAAAATCGGTCAGCATCCAGCGGACAAAATGTTCACAATCTGTGATCGGCAGCCGGACGATGATGTAGAAAGCCCCTTGGGGCTTGTGGATCACGATACCCGGAATATCCTCCAGCCCCTCGACAAGAATATCTCGCCTCTTCTGGTACTCTTCCCGCACCTCGACAAAATAATCTCTCGGCATCCTGTAGGCCGCCAGGGCGGCTTTTTGTTCGATCGAAGGAGGACAGAGTCTCGCCTGGGCAAACTTCAACAGAGACTGGTAGAGTTCCTCGTTCCGGGTGATGACAGCCCCCACCCTCGCCCCGCAACAGCTGAACCGTTTTGAGATGCTGTCGACGACGACCACCCTGTCTTTGATCTCCTCGTACTCTAAAACACTTTTGTGTCTTTGACCGTCGTAAACAAATTCCTTGTAGACTTCATCACCGATGAGAAAGAGGTCGTGTTTTTTGACGAGATCGATGACCCGCTCCAGTTCTTCGGGAGAATACACCGTTCCAGTGGGATTATTCGGTGAGCAGAGGAGAACAGCCCTGGTTTGGGGTGTGATCATCCTCTCGATATCCTGTTGGGGAGGAAGATGGAATCCATCTTCAACACTCAGAGTGAGCGGTGAAATCTGCACATCGGCGAAAGAAGCAAAACCGTTATAATTGGTGTAGAAGGGTTCGGGAATGATGATCTCTTGACCAGGATCAGCCACAGCGCTGAAGGTAAAATGAATGGCTTCAGACCCGCCGATGGTGATCAGGACATTCTCAGGATCGATCGCGATATCGTAATTCTTGAAGTAATCCGATATCGCCTCCCTCAACTCTAAAAAACCTTGAGCCGGCCCGTAACTGAGGACTTTTTCCTCATAACCCCGGACAGCTTCCAAAACAGGGTGAGGCGTCGGGATATCGGGCTGTCCGATGTTTAGATGGTAGATATGAATCCCTTTTTTCTTGGCTTCATCAGCATAAGGCTTAAATTTCCGAATCGGGGAAGG
>CAYGBF010000368.1:0-3092 GCA_964348035.1 uncultured Eubacteriales bacterium
ATCGGCTCGTGTTCTTTATTCCAGAAGGCTCCACCTCTCGACCCGGAAAGTGAAGAATTCCTTTCCAGAGTCCGGTACATCATCACCAATGAGGAAAGAAAAGCCATTCGTCTGCTTCCCGTTGAAGAGAGGGAAGCCTTCATGGAAAATTTCTGGAAGGTCAGGGATCCGGATCCCCTCACAGAGGTCAACGAGTTCAAACAAGAGTATTTTGCCCGGATTGACATGGCCAACAAACTCTTCACCTCAAGCGGTACGGCAGGCTGGCTCCAAGATAGAGGGAGAGCCTACATCGTTGTCGGGCCGCCGAACGACAGATTGACCATACGGCCGTACGGAGCCCAATGGGTTGAGCGGTGGCTTTACAAAAACTTTTATCTTGACTTTATTCCCGGTGACATCATGGGAGTTCCGAAGCTCGATACCCGAAGCATTCGCAACCTGTCAAAATTTACCGAAGCTCAGAGAAAGAGGACGCCGAGAAAAATCACAGAAACACAAAGAGATCCGTTTGATTACGAACTTCAGATTTTTAAAGAAGATGAGAACATACTGAATGTCTTTATAATAATTCCCTTTGCAGAGATCTGGATGAATAAAAAAGAGGACAGACTAGAAGCCGTAATTAAGGTCTATTATTCGGTTCAAGAGGAAGGCAAAAAAAGATTAACTCTTGAGAACACGAAAGACCATCCGATATCAATCAAACAAAGCGAGATGGCTGATTACGAGGAAAAGGATTGCCTAATAAAAATACCATTGGAACTGGAAAATGGACAGTATATCATGACAATTCAGGTTGAAAATGTCGCCGGAGAAGGGAAGGTCGAGAAGAAGATTAAGTTTAAAATTTAGTGTATTTTGCCGCCGACGATTGTGTAAACGGCATTCGCTTTAAGAATTTCCTGTGGCTCACATTCGAGAATATCCTTGTCGAGGACTGTGAAATCAGCCAGCTTTCCTACCTCTATCGAACCTAGAATATCCTCCTGGAAGGCCGCATATGCCGCCCAGATCGTGAATCCTTTGATGGCTTCTTCGATCGTCATCCGCTGTTCAGGATACCAGCCCCCTTCTGGCCATCCCTCGGGTGTTTGACGAGTCACGGCCGCGTAGATACTCAACAGAGGATTATTCGATTCAACCGGAAAGTCAGAACCACAGGGAATAAACAGGCCGGAATCGATAAACCAACGCCAGGCATAAGCCCCTTCGGCTCTTCTGGCCCCCACTCTGTCCTCGACAAAAGGCATATCTGAGGTGCAGTGAGTCGGCTGCATCGACGGAATGACGTCGAGGGAGACAAACCGGTCCACATCTTCCGGTTCGATGATCTGGGCATGCTCGATCCGGAACCGGTGGTCCTTCTTGGGATTTTCAGCCAGGGCCTTGCCGTAGGCCTCGAGGCAGAGGCGGTTGCCTCTGATCCCGATGCAGTGGGTGTTCACTCCCATATCCGCCTGGAGAGCGGCCTTCGAGATTTCGTAGATATACTCAGGAGTGATCCTCAACAGGCCTGTGTTGTCGGGATCATCGGCATAAGGTTTGTAGAAGGCTGCGCCTCGTGATCCCAAGGCCCCATCGAAGAACAATTTAATGCTTCTCACCGAAAGCATGTGATTCCCGTACTCCTCGATCCTGTTCGTCTTGAAGTATTCGACAAGGTCAATATCGGGAGGGAGGTCCGTCTCTTCGCCTAACATGGCGTAGACACGCAACTTGAGTTTGTCCTGGTCGATGAGTTTTTTGTAGAGGGTGATGGTCTGCGGACCTACTCCGGCCTCGTGAACACAGGTCAGGCCGACGGCCAGACAACTGTCGACCGCCTTCAGGAATTTATCCCTGATCTGTTCCTCTGTGTCTTCTGGAATCCTGGCGATGACTGGGTTCATGGCTCTGTTGACCAAAACTCCCGTGGGTTCTCCGTTTTCTTTCCGGACGATCAATCCTCCGAAGGGGTTTGGTGTGTCTTTGTTAAATCCGGCTAAATCCAGGGCTTTCTGGTTGGCGAAACCAGCGTTGCCGTCAATCCTGGTCAGGTAGACGGGATTGTCGGGAGAAACAGCACTGAGAGCGTCATGGATGGGGAAGGCCTTATCCTCCCAATCGTTCTGATCCCACCGGCCGCCGACGATCCACTCACCCGGCTCAGCCGTCTTGACCCTCTCGGCCACCCTGTCCACGATCTGCTGGAAGGAGGTTGTTCCCGTTACGTTTAAATAACTCAGCTCATCTCCCAAGCTGTGGAGATGTCCGTGGGCATCGATCAAGCCGGGCAGAACCAGCTTCCCTTCCAGAGCGAGAGTCTTTGTGTTCTGTCCGATGTGCTTCTGGACCGCTTCTTTGCTGCCGACCAAAATGATCCTCTCGTCTTTGACGGCCACAGCTTCCTGGAATGAGAAACGTTCGTCAACGGTCACGACCTTTCCCCCGAGCAGGACTAAATCAGCTTGTTCTGCTTTTTGACAGGAGACAGACCAAAAGGCAAGAATCGGGCATAAGATCATCATTATTTTGTGATGTTTCATCGGATATTCTTCCTTAATCATATGGTTGTGTGTTGACCATATATCTTCCCCCGCAAAAATTCAAGCCAGGATTTTGCCTTCGGAGGATTGCGCAGGTTCTGCGATGGACCCCAGGATGAGAGATAGGGAGGCAGAGAATCCGATCTTGAATCGGGTGACGAAAGCAGAGCTTTACTAGAATGAAAGGAAGTCGGTTCCCCCTCCAAAAAAAAGACTAAAACTGACAGACATAGTTTACACATGGAACAGACTTCTCTAAGCTAGATGTTTAACTTAGTAAGATGATGCCATAATAGCGATCTCGAGGATCACTTTTTTGTGCTAAACTAAAAATATGACTTACCATCTAGGGACGTCAGGTTGGAGTTATTCGGGCTGGAAAGGAAGATTCTACCCAGAAAAACTCCCTCAAAAAAAATGGCTGCCTTATTATGCCCAACATTTCAACACGGTAGAGATCAACATGACCTTTTACCGGTATCCCAAGGCGGAAACTTTAGCCGGCTGGTTGGAGAAAACGCCCTCTCATTTTACGTTTACTCTGAAGGCCAATCGACTCATCAC
>CAYGBF010000369.1:0-2853 GCA_964348035.1 uncultured Eubacteriales bacterium
CCTGTATGTGCTGTTAGTGATGCTCCTGCTCACTGGTGTACTCTCCATCTTTATCTTTGCCTACGGAAATCCAGAAGCCGTTCCCATCCTCAACGGCTATCTAGGTCTTTTCCTGATGGGGGCGGCTTTTATTGCCGTGGGCATTTTCTTCTCCTCCCTCACCGAGAACCAGATTGTTTCAGCCATCCTCACCTTCGGCGCGCTTCTTCTCTTCTGGATTTTAAACTGGGCCTCGTATTCCGCGGGAGGGATGTGGAAATCCGTACTCAACTACCTCTCGATATTCCAGCATTTCGACGACATGACCAAAGGGATTCTGGATACGACCGATATCGTTTACTACCTGAGTTTTTCCTTCCTCGGTCTTTTTCTCACTCATGCGGTGATTCAATCCCGAAGGTGGAGGTAAAAAATGGAAACGATCAAAAAGAACTTGAATTATATAGCTTTGGGACTGATTTTTCTGGCTTTTATATCTTTAAGAATCTGGCCTTACAAGAAGACGATCGGTTTTGCCTTGGGAATTTTCGGTATTATTGCTCTGGCAGTCTACCTCTATCTCAACCTATCTGTCCTCAAGCAGAGTTTTAAGCGTAAAGCCTTTCTTTACTCGAGCAATCTCTTCCTGATTATCATCTTGGTCTTGGGCATCTTGGTCTTGGTCAATTATTTTCTGGCCAACAACCATTACCGGGTAGATTTTACCGCTTCCAAGCTGCACAGTCTCTCAGACCAATCGGTCAAGGTGCTTAAAAATTTGAGGCAGAACGTCAGAATCACAGCTTTCTTTAGGGAAGGCAATTTCAGCCGCGGCAGCATGGAACACCTGATGGAAATCTACGCCTACCATTCCAAAAAGATAAAGTACGAATTTATCGATCCGGATAAGAATCCCGGCCTGGTCCGGAGGTACGAGATTTCGGAGGATGGAACTACGATCTTCGAGAGCGGCGAGAAAGACAGCCGAATCACCTCCACGAGTGAGGAGGATATCACCAATGCCATCATCAAGATCTCTCGAGAACAGAAAAAAACCATCTATTTTCTCGAAGGCCATGGAGAAGCCAGCACCGAAGAAACAAAGGAGAGAGGGTATTCATTTGCCAAGGAACAGTTGGAAAAACTGGCCTACGAAGTCAAGACGCTTACCCTTGCTCTTTCAGAGACTTTTCCAGAGGATTGTGCCCTGCTTGTCATCCCCGGTCCTGAAAAAGATCTCCTGCCGAACGAGTTGGAAACAATAAAAAGCTATATTCGGGATGGCGGGCGCGTTTTCTTCATGGTCGATCCTCAGACTTCACCCGGACTCGTGCCGTACCTTAAAGACTTCGGCCTTCAGCTCGAGGAAGATCTGGTGGTCGACACCGTCTCTCGGCTTTTAGGAGGAGATTACTTCATGCCCGTTGTCAGCGAATACGAATTCCATACCATCACCAAAGATTTCCGTTATGCCACGTTCTTTCCGTATGCTCGATCGGTGGAGAAGATAGAAGAGATCCCCGAAGGAATCACAGCCGAGATCCTGGCCAAGAGCAGCCCCAATTCCTGGGGGGAGCGCCAACTCGACCAGAGGGAAGTCTCTTTCGACAAGGATAAGGACAGGGCGGGACCGATTTCATTGGCCGCTGTGGCGACGATAAAACCCAAAAAAGAGGACAAGGGAAAGGAAGAAGAAAAGGTTGATGAAGAGCAGAACGTACAGGTTCCTGGAACAGAGGAAGATAAACCCGAAGTAACTCAGTCCGAGAAAGAGGGACGCATCGCTGTTTTCGGCGATTCCGACTTTGCCTCGAACACTTACTATAATCTTTCAGGAAACGGTAATTTTTTCCTGAACACCGTCAACTGGTTGACTGAAGAGGCAGACCTCATCTCGATTACCCCCAAAACTTCTTCGCCGCGGACGATTCAGCTCACTCCCTCCCAGGGAAGGATGATTTTCTTCGTCTCTATCATCATCCTACCTCTGGCAGTCCTGATCACGGGAATTTCTATCTGGGTAAGGAGACGGTCGCTATGAAGTTCAAAACAACTCTCATTATTTTTGCTGTTTTTATCGTTTTGTTCGTTTTTGTCTATTTTTTCGAGATCAAAAAGAAAGGGGAAGAAGAGACGGATGAGATGCTCGTGGAATTAGCTTCAGAGGACGTTCAGAAGATCATCTTCAAGAAAGAGGATGAAACTCTCACCTTCCAAAGGGACGGTGAAGATTGGCTGATCACAGAGCCGCTGGAAGCCAAGGCTGACAAGTATGAAGTCGATCGCCTGGCCGAGGATTTTTCGAAGCTTCGGATCGAGAGAGTTGTCGAAGATATCCCCGAAGATACGGATAAATACGGAATAGCCCAAAAAGAAATGACCCTCCATTACAAGGATAAAGAGCAGCCGATAAAGATTCTGGTCGGTTCGGAAAATCCGCTGGACAGCACGTTTTTTGCCAAGCGGGAGGATGAGACGCGCATCGTCCTCATCCCCAGTTCTCTTAAAAGCTTGATGGACAAAGGCCTTTTCGATTTCCGCCTGAAGGATGTCTTCAAGTTTGAGACGGATGAGGTGAGAGGTATTAAACTGAATACGAAGGAATTTCAGTGGAGGGCTTTGAAGAGGGATGAGGAGTGGCACCTGAAAAGGCCGGTCGAAGCGCTGGCCCAAGAAAGCAAAATCAACGACGTTCTCTTCTCCCTCTCCAACCTGAAGGCCAAGGAGTTTATTTCGGAGAAAAAGCAGGAAAAAGAGATCACACAATACGGATTGGACGCTCCTGAATTCGAGATCACCCTGGAAATGCCGCTGGAAAACAAAGAAGTGATATTCTACCTAACCAAGATGGAAGAGACGATTTATGCCACAACC
>CAYGBF010000370.1:0-1601 GCA_964348035.1 uncultured Eubacteriales bacterium
CTTTTTCCTGAAAGTGAGTCTTATTCCCCAATTGGTGATCGGCCGCCAGCTCAAACCACCCTTTTTAAACTCTCCTTCCCAATGGGAGTAGCCTTTTTCTTTAATGGTCATCAATCCACTCCCACGGCCTCAGCAAACAGGTCTTCGAGTGAAGTCTCACTCTTGACGAAGTGTCTGATTTGGACATGTTGTTCGTCGGCGATCCGGAACAGCTCTTGAGGGCTCTGATCCGGAGGCATATAAATCCGGAGCAAACCATCTTCGGTTTCTTCGACTTTGCAGTCTAAATTTCTCAATTGGTCGAGATACTTTTGGGCTACTCCCTTGATTTTCATTTCGTACAGGCTGTAATCGATCTCTTTGAGCTTGGCCATCTCGCCTTGGGAGGCCACTCTTCCTTTATTCAGGATGATGACGTAAGAGCAGATGAGCTCGATATCCGCCAGGATATGAGAGGAAATCAGGACCTGGATGTTCTTCTTGGAGGAGATATCGGTGATCAACTCCAGAATTTCCTTCCTGCCCTGGGGATCCAACCCGCTCGTCGGCTCATCCAGGAAGATGAGCTTCGGGTCATGAACGATGGCCTGAGCAAGTTTGAGACGCTGTTTCATCCCGACTGAATAGGTCTCGACCAACCGGTACCGGCTTTCCTCCAATCCGACATAGAACAGGACTTCGTGGGCCCGCTTTATCGCCTCCTGATGGGGCATTCCGCTGAGTTCACCGAGATATGAGGTGAAAGAGACGGCATCCATTCCGGGTATGAAACAATCATCCTCCGGCATGTAACCCACGTAGCGCCGGATGGATGATTGCTGTAGTTTGATGTCATAACCGAGGACTTTCCCCTCGCCTTTATCCGGGCAGAGGAATCCAAGAAGGATGCGCAAGAGGGTGCTCTTACCAGCACCGTTCGGCCCCAGCAGGCCGATCGCCCCCTTGGGAAGATCCATACTCACATCTTCCAGGGCCTTGATCTTACCATAGCTGAAGGATAGGTTTTGGATTTCGACGCTCATTATTTATAAACTATCTCTGTCTATTAAATACGATATATGACGTAAAAAGTTCCCCTTACGTTATTCTCCTGCCGCTAAATGCGAACTCTATTCCCCTCTCCGTAAACCAAGGCTCGGTAGGCTTTTTCGATCCGGTCCCAGTTTTCTTCCCTGTCCAAGGCCCAGAATCGACCCATGACGGTGACCACCCGCCCCAAGGATCGCTGCTGACACATGTTCTCGACTTTTCCGACATAGGCCGCTCCACTCTCTGGCCTCTCCCCTCGCCGTCCGATTAACGAATGGATGAACAGGTTTTTGACATCCAGACGGCTGGCCATCTCCAACAACGCTTCTAGATGTCTAACCGTCCCGTGGGAACTGTAATGGGAAACAATCCCCAGCAGATGGAGGTCTTGACCCGTTTTCCTGGCGCCTTCCATAGCCCAAAGGAAGGCCGGGTTCTGGAAGAAGCTTCCATCTTGGATGGCGTTGTCTATTTTGACTCGATCCAGAAGAATCCGTCTTCCTGCGCCGAGATGAAGATGTCCGGCTTCGGAATTCCCGACCGTATTCGGAGGCATGCCGACTGCTTCCCCT
>CAYGBF010000371.1:0-5938 GCA_964348035.1 uncultured Eubacteriales bacterium
CACAAATCACGACTAAGACGGTGCTAAACACTGGTTTTTTCTTATTCATCAAGGCCGGCCTCCCTGTTCCGGTTTCAAACTCACTAACCTCAGGATACCTTATAGCAATAATTATGCCAAACTGTTTTTCCCTGAGAAGAAATGAATGGATTGAAATTTGTCCTTAATTAGGGACAATCGGAGAGGACATCAAAGGAAAATATCTTCATGATCGCGAGTGCTCATCGCCCACAATTCCTGATCTTTTAAGAAAAGGAACTGGTTCTCCTCCATCCTGAGCCGTCCCTTTCTAACCTCTGATTCCTTAAGATTTTTCAGGAATGATTAAGTTGCATCTCCATCAGGCATCCGGAATAATGGAGTCAACTTGGAGGGGGAACTGACTTCTTTACCTTCTAGTAAAGCTCTGCTTTCGTCACCCGATACAAGATCGGCTTCTCTGCCTCCCCGCGGCAAGCCGCGGGGCATACAAACCGATCGTCAAAAAAAAATAATTCTCCTGACTACGAGGGGCGCTCATTCCCCAGGCTGACAAGGGACAAAGCGGTTCTAAATAACTACAAAAGCTATTTTTGATTCGAGAATTCTGGTTCGAATCCTATCTCTTTCAGGATATGGTCGGCGTGTTCGACCGCATCGAGGATCCACAGGATGTAACGGACATCGACCTGGATGGATCTGGTGAGTTCCGGCAGGAAAACCAAATCGGAGGCTACTCCTTCTATATTCCCGTCGAAGAGTATGCCGGCGAATTCGGCTTTACTGTTCAGGATGGCCGAGCCGGAATTCCCACCAGTAGAGTCAAGGTCGGTCAGCAGGTTAACGGGGACTTCTCCGGCTTCCTCAGATACGTAGGAACCGAAACGTCCAGATTGGATGGCGTCGATGATCGAATCAGGAGCGTCGAACGGAACTTCTCCTTTGTTCTTAGTCCATTTTTCCACTACCTGAGATACCTTGGTGAACGGGAAGTATTTTTCCTGATCCGGCGCCGGCTTGTAGCCGCGGACCGTACCGAACGAAATACGGATGGTGCTGTTAGCGTCCGGGGCGATGTTGCCCTGGTAATAGTCACGTAAGGCATAGTAAAAGTGAGGGCGGAGCAGCACCGAAGCTCCGGAGTAACGCTTGTCGCTTTCTCTGAGCTTCTCGATGACCGGACTGAGTTTCAGGGCAAACTGGATCAAGGTATCTTCGCTTTTTTTGAGGTCCTCCAGGCTGGCGTTCTTTAACAGGTTGAGACGGTATTCCCTATCTTCCATCCTGGACCCGTCAAAAAGCTCGTTGATTTTCTGACGGATTTCTTCTTCACTGACCTGTTCACCGCCAAACAGGTCTCCCAAAATTTCGGGGCGTTCTTCATCAGGAAGTTTCAGGCCCTCGGCCATGGTCGTGACCAGCATGGTGACGTTGAGGTCCCTCGAATAAGTTCGCTGCAGGCTGATCTGTCGCTGTTCGAGCCGCCTCCAGTTGCGCTCCTGGTAGGCTGGATCCCGTTCGTCATCCGGCTTAGGACGTTCTTCCGCCATCCGGACTATGGTCACGGCAGCGCCGGTCAGAGGAGAAAAAAATCTGCTCCCCATGAACCGCACCAGCATTTTGCCTTTCCATGATTCGTGATGTTCCTCGAACAGCTTATCCATTTCCTGGATGATGGTCCCGTACTTTTCTTTCCTCTCAGAATCAGCCTGGATCCATTCCTGCAGCTCTTTTTCTTTTTGGGTTTTCTCTCGGACGATATCCTTTTTCCGAGCGCCTTCCAAGACACCGATGGAGTTCTTTTTGCTGTTCTCTAGACCAGATATTATTCGGGAGGCTTTGATCTCTAAATCTTTATCATCTCCGACTGTTTCATGGACGGCATCGATGTAGGTCTGGTAGAGGTCGACCCTCCAGGGCAGGTTCTGATCGATCTCGAACCGGGTTTCCAGGGCCGTCGTCAACCGCTCTGTGCTCCCGGGATAACCGATGACAAAAGCGAGGTCCCCTGACTTGTACCCTTCCTTGGAAACTCGCAGAAAGGCTTTCGGTTTGAACGGAACATTATCTACAGAGTAATCCGCGGGTTTACTTTCTTTTCCTACGTAAGCCCTTAACAACGAAAAGTCGCCGGTGTGACGGGGCCACATCCAGTTGTCGATGTCTCCTCCGAACTCGCCGATTCCCCGATGAGGAGCATAAACAAGACGGATATCACGAATTTCCAGTCTGACGATAACATAATACCGCCCACCGCCGTAGAAATTGGCCACCTGGCAGCGGGAATCGGGGTTGGCTTCTTCGAACTCCTTGACGATGGCCTTTTCCCGCTTTTCCATCTCTTCGTACCTTGCAAGATCGTCTTCGATCCCGTCGATTCCCTCCAGCATGCGGTCGGTGACATCGATGACAGCGGTCGTCACATACACCCGGGCCGTCGGACCGGCGGATATCTCCTGGTCATGGTTTTTGGCCAGGAATCCTGTGTGAAGCAGGTTGTTGTCCTTGGTCGAATTGTACTGCAGGTACCCTCGAACACAATGGTAGTTGGTGATGATGAGCCCGTCGGGACTGATGAATGAGGCCGAACATCCTCCGAGGCTGATGATGGCGTTTAACGGAAATTGCAGGGGATCGGAAAACACCTCCGGGTTAATCTCCAGTCCCATCTTTTTTAGAGTGTCGCCGTGGATTTCCGCGACTTGTTGGGGCATCCACATCCCCCCGGGTTCATAGATCAGGGCCTCGTCGGCTTCCTGGCGGCATGAAAATAAGCATATTAAACAGAGGACAGTAACGAAAATAAGGATTTTTCTCATTGACTTAATCTCCTTCTTTGCAAAGTGGTTGATAAATTTAAATTCTTGGATGATTCTTTTCTCACATCTCTAAGGATTAATGTTAAAGACTATTATATTCCCATTTATTTGTAAACACGATTCAGTCGGAGACACAGAATAAGCTTAGTGAATATTGATCTCAACATTAGTGTTTTCAATCCATTGACTATTTTCCTCCTAGGGATTATTTTATAGGCACACGACCAGCAAGGCTGAATACTCATGAAATGTCTCGAATGTGATTTTGAGAACCCTGAAAACACACGCTTCTGCGGTCAATGCGGTTCCTCCCTGGCTGAAACCGATGATCCTCGGACCCTGACTCTCCAAACACCGCTGGAGCAGCTGAGAATCGGGAGTGTTTTTGCCGATAGATACCAGATCATCGAAGAGCTGGGCATCGGAGGCATGGGAATCGTTTACAAAGTCTTCGATAAGGAAATAAACGAAAAGATGGCTTTAAAGCTGCTGCATCCGGCCATCTCAGCCGAAGAAAAGATGATCGAACGCTTCCGGAACGAGATGAAAACGGCCCGGAAAATTTCACACCGGAACATCTGCCGCATGTACGACCTCGGCGATACGGAAGGAACCCGTTACATCACCATGGAATACGTCCCAGGTGAGGATTTGAAGAGCTCGATCAGACGGATGGGGCCCCTCAGTGCGGGGAAAGCTGTCTTCATCGCCAAACAGGTATGTGAGGGTTTAGCCGAGGCCCACAAACAGGGAATCATACACAGGGATCTAAAATCCCGGAACATCATGATCGACAAAGAGGGGAACGTGCGGATCATGGACTTCGGGATTGCCCGTTTTCTTGAAGCGGAAGATCTGACAGATCCAGGAGTGGCCGTCGGAACCCCGAAGTACATGTCTCCAGAACAGGTAGAGGGAAAAAAGGCTGATGGACGCTCGGATATCTATTCACTGGGAGTCATTTTGTATGAAATGGTCACTGGGAAGGTTCCGTTTGATGGGGACACGGCCCTGAGCATCGCCTTAAAGCATAAGACCGATACTCCTCAAGCGCCAAAAGAATTGAATCCTCTCATCCCGGAAGGTCTGAACCAGACGATTCTGAAGTGTTTAGAAAAGGATAGGGAGAAAAGGTATCAGAATCCAGAGGAACTATTTCTAGATTTGATTGAAATTGAAGAGGAACTCCCGGCCACGGATCAGATCGTTCCTGACAAGAAAGGGACGGTGGAAATTCCAAGACAGCGCCTTAGACTTATTGCCGCAGCGAGTATTCTCTTTCTTATCGCTGCCCTTGTCATCGTCGGCTATTATGTGGTTATTCCAGTTTTGGCGCCAGAACAGCCGAAAAGGGAAAATTCCATCGCTGTTCTCATTTTTGAAGACAGAAGTCCAGGAAAAGACCAGGAAGGGCTTTGTCAAGGAATGACTGAGGCGATTATCGGAAAATTGGTTCAAATAAAAGGGCTAATGGTGCCTTCTAGATATGACGTTTTAAATTATCGAGATACAGAAAAGAACATTGACAGGATCGCCAATAGATTAAACGTGGACTTTATCCTGGATGGAAATATCCAAAAAGAAGAAAAAACCATCCGCGTGTCATCGAGTCTAATCAACACCAAAACAAGAACAGTTATTTGGAGCAATAATTATGATTCTGCTCGAAAAAGCGTATTTGAAATCCAAGACGAGATATCCATTCAAATCGCTGAAGCGTTGAAATTGGAACTTCTTCCCGAAGCTGTCGAGTTCACAAGAACGAAGAACCCAAAAAATCGTGAGGCCTTCTCCTTCTACTCAATGGGTAACTATTTTGAATGGAAATACAGAAATTCCTTCCAAGAAAATGACTTTGACAACGCTGTCAAAAATCATATGAAAGCAATCGAGCATGATCCAGAGTATGCTTTAGCTTATGTCGGCCTGGGAGATGTTTACGAGGCACGTTGGGTTCACGATGATGAACAAGATTATTTTGATCTGATGGTGAAGTACTATCGGAAGGCTTATGAGTTAAGCCCTAATTTTGGGGAAACGAATCTAGGCCAGGGGTGGGTTTATTTCAACTTAAAAGATCTAGATAATGCTTATAAATATTTTAAGAAAGCCTATAAAATAGAGCCCAATAACCACGACATCAATTTCAATGTCGGAAGTTTTCTGATCAGCATTGGTTTGTATAGTCAGGCAATAGACTATTACTCTTCAGCCATCGAACTTAATCCTCAATTCTTTTACTCTTACAGTCTCATATCTGACTGTTATACGTTTATCGGCGAGTTCGACAAATCAGCTGGATGGATAAAGAAAGCCTTAGAGATGGACCCCCTAGGGGTAGATAAATTAAGGCTTCAACTGGCCCTTGTTGAATCCCTGATTTTTCAGGGTAAGTATGATGAGGCTGAACAGGAATTAAGGCAAGCAGATAAAATTGTAGGAGAAAATTCAAAATCGGATATTCAAGCCTACAAGGCTAGGATACTCGCCGCCAAAGGAGAAAAGGAAAAGGCCATGGCGCTCATCGAGGGAAAACCTCTCATTTTCCCTAATGCAACGAGCACGCTTGCTCTTTTAGGGATGGAGGATGAAGCTATCAGGTATATCAAGGAGGGAATAGACACAGGCTTTGAGAAAGCTCAGACTTACCTGTATTCGTATCCGTACTTAATCAATAATCACTGTTATGATGGACTTCGCGATAATCCCCGATTCCAGGAGATCCTGAAAAAACAGAAGAAAACACACGAAGAAAGAAAAAGTAAGTACGGAGATTTGTGATCGAAGACTTATATCATATTGACAGAAAAATCTTCATTTGATATAAAAAACCCGTCCTGGAAAGAGCTGATAAACAGCAAAACCGGGGAGATGCAAAATAAATTTAGGATCCTTCAACAAACTATCATTCCTGATCCTTGAGTACAAGGATGGTAGATGCGCATAGATTCTAAAAAAAAGATAAGGGGAGGAGACAATGAGATTTAGAGCTTATCATTTAGTTTTTGTGTTTTTGGTTTTCTTTGTTATGCTCATTTTTTGTGCACCCAAAGAAGAAAAAGTTGATGTGAATGTCGAACGGATATGGAAAGACTATGAGGATCGAATGGTATTGTCCCAAGAAATGGAGAAGAATATAG
>CAYGBF010000372.1:0-7346 GCA_964348035.1 uncultured Eubacteriales bacterium
AGCAGTCAAGAACGGGGCGAAGCTCGTCGTGGCCTCACCATTCGATTCTCCGATGAATCGATACGCCTCCCTCTCCCTGACTCACCAGCCAGGAGCTGAAGCTGTTCTGCTCAACTTCATCTCGAAAGGCATCCAGGAGAATACCGATCCCGAAAAGGCATCCCGTCTCAAAGGTTTTGATTCTCTCCGAAGCTTTCTGAAGAAGTTAGACTCATCTCGAATCCTTGAACTTACGGGCCTTACTGAGGATGTGTTGGGTAAGGCGGCTGAGATTTTTGCCGAGGGTGAAAGGTGGGCCGTTTTATTCGGCTCGCGCTTCATCCTGACTCCAGAGCCAGAGCAAAGTCTCGTATCCCTCTGGAACCTGGTCCTCCAGAAGAATGGCCAGCTTTTTCCTCTAGGTTTAGAGAGCAACCTGAGAGGAATACTCGAGATGAAAAAAGATCACCCGGGAGGATTTCTTGGCTATTCGAAACTGTTCCGAGCCGTTTCCTCCGGCGATATAAAAGCGCTTTACATCGTCGGGCCGGTGCCGGAGCTGGCAAAGAAGAAGCCCGAGTTTCTGGTGGTCCAGGATAGCTACCTGAGCGAGACGGCTGAACGGGCCGATGTCGTCCTTCCGGCGGCCACCTTCCTTGAGTCAGAAGGAGTCTTCGTCAACACCGAGGGAAGGCTCCAAAAAATCAATAAGGTCGTGAGCCCTCGCGGAGAGTCAAAGCCGGATTGGTGGATTGTCTCCGAGATTGGACGGAAGTTCCGGCCCTCCGATTTTTCCTACAAAAGAGCATCATCAGTCTGGAAAGATATCTCTCGTTCGGTTCCTGGTTTTTCCAGGATCTCCCGAGCGAATTTGAACAAGAAGGAGGTTTTCCTCCGGGAAGACAGGAGAGGAGAAAAGAGGTTCTTCTCTCCCAAGATTAAACTCGAGCCCGTACAAACCAGCAAAAAGTATCCCTACGTCCTCTGCTGTGAGCCCAACCTGGATTATTACCGGAATATGACTTTCAGTCAGGAAAACGGAGGATTCCAAAAGCTCCGTGATTCCCGATGGCTCATGGTATCGCCAGAGGACGCCGAGGCCCTCAAGTTGAAAACAGGCGAGAAGGTCGTCTTGGAATCTGCCAAAGGAAGGTGTCAACGGATATTGAAGATATCCTCTGCTGTTCCAGAAGGCATTTTAAGATCCAGTTACCTTTCAGGAGATGATACGGATTACTCCTTAGCCCGGCTCTATACTTCATCAGCAGAGGACACAGGATTTTGGATGCCCATACCTGTCAAAGTCAAAAGAGGTCAATGATGGCTAAGATCATAAAAAGAGAGCGCTTGGTCCCCAACATCCACCTCCTCCAGGTCCAAGCTCCAGAGATAGCCGAGAGGTGCAAGCCAGGCCAGTTCGTGATCATCATGCCGGACGAGAAAGGAGAGAGAATTCCTTTAACCATAGCCGATTGGGACAAGAAGGCCGGGACAGTAACATCCGTCGTTCTGGTGGTCGGGACCTCAACCCATAAACTCGCCAATCTCAAGAGCGGGGATGAGGTTCCGGTTTTCGTCGGCCCGTTGGGTAAACCTTCGGAAATTGAAAAATTCGGAACCGTGGTCTGTGCCGGAGGCTGCTTCGGAATCGGTGCCATCTATCCGATCGCCCGCGCCTTGAAAAAAGCAGGGAACAAAGTCATCACTCTGATCGACGTTAAGGCTAATTATCTTATGTATTGGGAGGACAAATTTAAGAAAGTCAGCGATGGTCTTTTTATTTCAGCCAGAGACAGCTATTACGATTGTAAAGAGTTTGTCCCCAGGGTCTTAAAGGATATTATCAAGGCCGAAAAAGGAGTTGACCGGGTCATCTCGATCGGCTGTACCTACTTGATGTATACGTGTGCAGAAGTCACAAAACCTAAAGGCATAAAAACTGTAGTGGCCTTAAACCCGATCATGGTCGACGGCACCGGCATGTGCGGTGCCTGTCGAGTGACGGTTGACGGAAGTACCAGATTCGCATGTGTGGATGGTCCCGATTTCGATGGTCATCTAGTCGACTGGGAAGAGTTGTTCAAGAGGAGAAAATCTTATTTCGAGGATGAGATTGAGTCGCTCTGCTACTGGGAAAGAAAAAATTATCCTTAACTTAAGATAAAAAGATGTCCGAAAAAAAAGAAATATCTCCAGAAACAAAGGAAAGGCTGAAGAAGGAATTCAGCCAGGATTGGCGGAAGGATCTGCGTAAATCTATCCCTGTCAAAGAACGGATGAAGATCTCCCGCCGCAAAATGCCGGAAAGGAAACCTGAAGTCAGGAACAAAGATTTCGATGAAGTCAACTTGGGTTTGGATGAGAAGGCGGCCATCGAGGAAGCCAAGCGGTGCTTGGATTGTGCTAATCCCCAATGCGTTGTCGGCTGCCCGGTGGGGATCGACATCCCCACCTTCGTCAAGCTCGTCGAGATCGGCGATTTTGTCCAAAGCGTTCGTAAATTAAAAGAGACGAACAGCCTACCATCGATTTGCGGCCGCGTCTGTCCCCAAGAAACTCAGTGCGAAGTCGTCTGCAATTTAAAAAAGGCGACTGATGTTCCGGTGGCGATCGGCAACCTGGAAAGGTTTGTTTCGGATTACGAACGGATGAACGGAGACGTTTACATCCCGCCCATCCCCTCTCCAACCGGACGTAAGGTCGCGATTATCGGAGCCGGACCGGCCGGGCTGACGGTGGCCGGAGATCTGGCCAAGAAGGGTCACCAAATCACCATTTTCGAGGCCCTTCATGTGGCGGGAGGAGTCTTGGTCTATGGTATCCCGGAATTCCGGCTTCCTAAAGGTATCCTGAAATCCGAGGTGGAATACTTAGAAAAGCTGGGTGTTGAGCTGAAGATGAATTTTGTCGTCGGGCTGACGGCGACTATTGATGATTTAAAAAAAGAGGGATACGATGCCTTTTTTATCGGTTCGGGTGCCGGATTACCCAACTGGATGCGGATTCCTGGAGAAAACTTAGTCGGCGTCTATTCGGCCAATGAATACCTCACCCGGGTTAACCTGATGAAGGCTTACGCCTTCCCTGAGTACGACACTCCCGTTTATTTGGGGAAGAAAGCCGCGGTCATCGGCGGTGGGAACGTCGCCATGGATTCTGTGCGTACGGCGCAAAGACTCGGGGCCGAAGAGGCGATGATCATCTACCGGCGGTCCAGAGTGGAGATGCCAGCTCGAGTGGAAGAGGTTCATCACGCCGAAGAAGAAGGAATCGAGTTTCATTTTTTGACAGCTCCCATCAGATACATGGGTGATGATAAGGGACGTGTCCAGGCTATGGAATGTATCCAAATGGAACTGGGAGAACCCGACTCTTCCGGACGGCGCCGTCCAGTCCCGATCCCGAGATCTGAATTCACCCGTGAGGTGGACCTGGTCGTCGTCGCCATCGGGCAGAGTCCCAATCCTCTGATTGCCCAGACAACTCCACAGCTTAAAATCGGGAAGTGGGGCAACGTTGAAGTCGATTGGGACACCATGGCTACGAGCATGAAAGGTGTTTATGCCGGGGGCGATATCATCCGCGGTGGAGCAACTGTCATTTTGGCTATGGGAGATGCCCGAGTGGCCGCAAGAGAGATGGATAAATATCTTATGAATGGTAAGTAAAGCCCGTATGGCTATACAGGGGTTTAACCGAGTAGGATAAGAAAATCTGTCCTGAGAACGGACAAAAAGGCGCGTCAACAAGAGGCGAAGATGAGTTGGATAGAGGATTACAAAAAAAAGCTCGTAAGCGCGGAGGAAGCTGTTGCCTCCATCAAAAGCAAGAATCGGGTTTATATCAGTGGGAACGCGGCCACTCCCTATGTTCTGATGAAGGCCCTGGCCTTGAGGAAGGATGAGCTTCAAGATGTGGAGCTGGTTCATGTGCTTCTCCTAGGCGAGGATCCGCTTTCGGAGCCCGGGATGGAGGGGCATTTTCGCCACAATTCTCTCTTCGTGGGCCCGGCCGACCGAAAAGCGATCAACGAGGGAAGAGCCGATTATATCCCTATCTTTCTGCATCAAATTCCGAATCTTTTTTACTCGGATCAAATGCCGATTGATGTCGCCATCCTTCATCTCTCCCCTCCAGACGAGCATGGGTTCATGAGTTTTGGCGTCGAGGTTTTAGCCTCCAAGGCAGCGGCAGAGACGGCCAAGCTGGTTGTGGCTCAGGTAAACGAAAAGATGCCGCGAGTGCTGGGGGATTCTTTCATCCATGTTTCTCGGGTGGACAAAGTCGTCGAAATCTCCGAAGAATTGCCTCAGCTCGAAAAGAAGCCGTTCACCGAGGTCGAGAGAAAGATAGGACATTTCATCGCCGAATTGATCGAGGATGGCTCCACACTTCAGCTGGGAATAGGCGGAATCCCCGATGCCGTTCTTAATGCCCTGAAGGGACGCAGGGATTTGGGGATCCATACCGAGATGGTTTCTGACGGCGTGATGGAAGCCATCGAGTCGGGCATGATCACTGGAGCCAAGAAAACCTTTCACCCTTACAAGGTGATCTTGACGTTTATGCTGGGTTCGGACAAGCTGTATGACTTCGCCGATAACAACCCGATCTTTGAGGCCCACCCCACCGATTACACGAATCATCCTTTTAACGTGTCCCGGAATGACAACATGGTAGCTGTCAATTCAGCCATCGAGGTGGATATCACCGGACAGGTGTGCTCAGACTCGATCGGCACCTTTATTTACAGCGGGTTCGGGGGGCAGGTCGATTTCATCCGAGGTGCGGCACACTCCAAGGGAGGGAAGCCCATTATTGCTCTTCCGTCTTCGGCTAAGAAAGGCGAGTTATCGAGGATCGTCCCCATGCTCCAAAAAGGAGCCGGCGTGGTCACCACCCGGGCAGATGTTAAGCACGTTGTTACAGAATACGGAGTGGCCTACCTTCATGGAAAGAATCTGCACGAGAGGACAAAGGCTCTGATCAATATTGCCCACCCAAATTTTAGGGATGACCTGACCAAAGAAGCCAAGGCGCGCCATCTCTTGTCGTAAAAAAGTCCTTTGAGGACACAAACAAACCATAATCCAAGCAATCAGGATTTTGTCTTTAAAATAAGGGTAGAATGAGGTACCCTTAAGCCTTGATGATCTGTGCTCGCTCCGAAATAAAGTTGGTGTCTCCTTTTTAAAGTCATGAAACAGCCAGAGCTTTTTTCTCCAGAAAAGGGACACATCGGCACGGATGAATCGGGAAAAGGAGACTATTTTGGCCCTTTGGTCGTGGCCGGAGTTTTCTTGCCAGAGAAACAGGAGAACGTTCTCGATGAGCTCGGAGTCAAGGATAGCAAGAGAATCTCGGACAACCGGGTCAAAGAATATGCCCAGCTGATAAAACAGGGATACACGCATTCTCTAGTGGTTATCGGCCCTCAAAGGTATAACGAACTCTATGCCAAACTCAGGAACTTGAACAGAATCCTGGCTTGGGCCCATTCACGAGCCATCGAGAATATCCTGGAAGAGGTTCGCTGCACTCGGGCCATCACCGATCAATTCGGGGACAAGCTCTTCGTCCTCAACGCCTTGATGAAAAAGGGGAAGAATATCGAGCTCATCCAGAAACCCAAAGCCGAGGAGGATATGGCTGTGGCCGCGGCTTCGATACTGGCTCGGGCTGAATTCTTGAGGCGTCTTCATTTTCTTTCTCAAGAAGTTGACTTCGAGCTGCCCAAGGGGTCTTCTCCAGCCTCCGAAGAAGCCGGCGTGAATCTTGTCCGTCGTCACGGCGATAAGATCCTCGATAAGGTAGCTAAGAGACATTTCAAACTGACCCAGAGAATTCTCTCTGTTGCAGGATAAGCTTGACAGGGTGAGCAGAAGGGATGGAGTTAATTTCTTCGATGATTTCACGAAAAAGGAGGAGCTGATGGAGGGAGCAACAACGCGGCTCTACCTGGAAGAACCTTACCGGACGGAATTCGAAGCTGAAATCATCGAGAGTTTGACTCATGAGCAATCTCCGGCAGTCATCCTGGATCAAACTCTCTTCTATCCTGAGTCCGGAGGACAACCTGCCGATAGGGGTTGGATCGATGGGGCTGAGGTTGTCCATGTCCTCGAACAGGACGATAAGATCCTGCATGTCCTCGACGAGCCCATCGCTTCTGAACATGTCAGAGGAAAGATTGACTGGGCGCGGCGTTTTGACCACATGCAGCAGCACACCGGACAGCACATCCTCTCTCAGAGTTTTCACGAGCTGTTCGAGGCAGAAACCGTTGCTTTCCATTTGGGAGAGGTCGCTTCCCTTCTCGAAATCGATCTCAGGAAGATCGATGAGCCCGAGGTCGAAAAAGTCGAAAAACGGGCTAACACGATTGTCCAGGAGAACAGAGAAATAAAATCCTACTTCGTCCACGAAGACAAGGTCCATACGATTCCGCTGCGAAGACCTCCGAAGAAGAGGGGACAGCTTCGCATCGTCGAAGTCTCTGACTACGATTATTCCGCCTGTGGAGGGACCCACCTTCGAAGATCTGGCGAGGTGGGATTGATAAAAATCTCGAGATGGGAAAGAATCCGGAACAACATCCGGTTTGAATTCCTGTGTGGGACGAGGGCGCTTGAGGATTACATCCGCAAAAGCGGTGCTCTCCGGCAGCTTTCTCTCCTGTTAACAGCCCATGAACAGGATACTCCAGGGGCTGTGGAAAAACTGATGGCTGAATTAAAGACAGAACGGAAGAAGAAAAGACAACTGCAGCAGAAGAACCTCGAGTATGAGGCCCAAGACATCATCCAGAAGGCAGAGGGAAGGATCATCAAAGCTGTCTTTACAGGAAGAGGACGGAATGAGGTCAGGATGCTGGCTCTTAACATCATAAGAGCTGCTCCTTCAGTCGTCGTGCATGGCCTGAGAGATGAAAAGGGAGTCCACGTGGTTCTCGCCCGATCAGAAGCTATCGATCTAGACCTGAGGGAGTTAGTCCCGGAACTGTCGTCCATCCTCGAAGGAAAAGGCGGCGGCCGTGAATCTCTAGTCGAAGTCGCTGGTCAAGATAAGGGTCAGCTTGAACAGGCCGTAAATAAAGCCATCGAGCTCATTAAGACAAGAATGTGAAACCTTTGTACCCTGAAGAAACACGAAGAGACTCCAGAATAAAATAATTCAAGATTTCAAAGTCTGACCCCTATTCATGTCTGAGGGAGACGATCGGGTCGAGTTTAGCCGCTTTTTGAGCGGGAAAAATGCCGAAGAAGAGTCCGACCGAGATCGAGACAAAAAGCCCGAGCATGACGGACCATAGGGTGACCGAGGCGGGAAGAGGCGTGGCGGCCTTGACCAGCATGGCGATACCATAG
>CAYGBF010000373.1:0-1615 GCA_964348035.1 uncultured Eubacteriales bacterium
TATAACCGGAAAACCCCTGGGGGCGACGGCCGGAGCCATGATCTTCCAGCAGGGAGGAAACGCCGTGGATGCGACCTGTTCCATGCTCGCCGCTGTCTGCACGATGTATGACGTCCTCAGCTGGGGGGGAGAGACACAGGCCCTCATCTATAATCCCAAGACTAAGAAGGTCTACGGAATCAACGCTCTGGGGGCGGCACCGACCGGAGCCACAGCCGAATTTTTCAAGAAAAAAGAACTGAAGTATCCACCCCGGTACGGTCCGTTAGCGGCCGTTACCCCAGGGACTCCCGGAGGACTTTTGGTCATGCTGGCTGAGTTCGGGACGATGAGTCTCAAGGAAGTCCTCGGGCCGGCGATGGAAATGGCCAACGGATATCCTATCGAGAAACAGCTGGCTGACGGCATAGAAAGGAGTAAGGAACGAATCAAGAAATGGCCTTATTCCAAGAAGGTTTTACTCCCTCATCTCGGCGAAGAGCGAGAGGCTCCTCACCCGGGGGAGGTCTTCCGGCAGCCTGAGCTGTTAGACACCCTGCAGAAGCTTTTGGAAGTTGAGCAAGAGGCTCTGGCCCAGGGGAAGGATCGCAAGCAGGCTATCTATGCGGCCTATGATCGATTCTACAAGGGAGACATCGCCGAAGAGTTTGTCCGCGGGTGTCAGGAACAGGGCGGCCTGATCACCATGGATGACCTGGCTAACTGGAAGGTATACATCGAAGAGCCGGTGATGACAACCTACAAGGGAATCGAAGTCTACAAACTGACGAGCTGGGTTCAAGGCCCGGTCATGCTACAAATGCTGAACATGCTGGAAAACCTAGACTTGAAGTCGATGGGATATAACTCTGCCAAGTACCTCCATACCATTTACCAGGTGATGAACCTGGCCTATGCCGATCGCGACTTCTACTACGGGGATCCCTATTTTCCTCCAGAAGAGCCGTTAAAAGGGCTGCTGTCCAAAGACTATGCCAAGGAACGGTTGAAACTCATCGACTGGGAAAAGAATGATCCCGATGTTAAACCCGGTGATCCCTATCCTTTCGAGGAAAAGAAGAATCCCTTTCTTCATCTTTTGAAGGAATGGTCAAATGTGGGAGATGCCCCCCCGAGCCGGTGGACCGCCCAACAGAGGATGGAGTTCGAAGAGGATTTCGAGGCCGGGACGACATCCATCCAAGCGGCTGATGAGGAAGGTTGGATCGTGTCGGTGACACCGAGCGGCGGCTGGATCCCGGCCTGTATTGCCGGCCACACCGGCATCGGGATGAGTCAACGGATGCAGAGTTTTGTCCTGGATGAAGCCCAGAATCCGTTCAATGTCGTGACTCCGGGCAAGAGGCCGCGAGCCACACTGACGCCGGGGCTGGCTATTAAAGACGGCAAGCCTTTTTTGTCTTTTGCCGTTCAGGGGGGAGACACGCAGGATCAGAACCTTCTGCAGCTGTTCTTGAACGTGGTCGAATTCGGGATGAACATCCAAGAAGCCTGTGAAGCTCCTAACCTGGTCAGCTACCAGATGCAGAGTTCCTTCGGTCAGCATCTGTCCGAACCCGGTCGACTTCGGTTGAACGAACAGGTCCCTCAGTGGGTCAGGGATAGGCTCCGAGCC
>CAYGBF010000374.1:0-8560 GCA_964348035.1 uncultured Eubacteriales bacterium
CGATTTACGTGGATTCCGGACTTTCCTCCCACAAGTTTTCGATCAACGACTTGAAGCTCTTGACAGCGGTAGGGGCTGAAATGGGCGTGGCGGTGGAAAACGTCAGACTTTATGAGGAAAATATCAAAGCTGAAAAACTCATGGCCGTCGGACAAGCCGTGGCCGGACTAGGTCACTGCATCAAGAATATTCTTAACGGGATGGAGGGCGGATCCTATATCCTACAGAAAGGGCTAGATAAGGGGGACGACGACTCGGTACATGAGGGATGGGATATTCTCAAACGCAACAGCTCAAGGCTCAAGGATCTCTTGATGGATATGCTGGCCTATTCAAAACCAAGAGAACCAGTGTACACAAAAACAAGCGGGAACAGCATACCCAAGGAGGTGGTCGATCTCCTTCAGGAAAAGGCAAATACGATGGGGACGGATCTACAATTCATACCAGACGAAAACCTTGGAGACGTCCTGCTCGATGGAAAAGCAGTATACAGAGGTTTATTAAACCTGGTCACGAACGCACTCGATGCCTGCCCCCCAGAGGGAGGAAAGGTGGAGGTCAGGACGCGACTCCTTCCAGAGGGAAAGCAGTTCCAGATAATTGTTCGGGATAACGGATGCGGTATCAGTGAAGAAAATCTTGTCAAACTGGGGAAAGCCTTTTTCAGCACCAAGGGTTCGGAAGGAACTGGCCTTGGGCTTTCAGTAACCTATAAAGTGATCGAAGAACACAGAGGCAACGTGCAGGTGGATTCAAAAATCGGAGCCGGGACAACATTTACCATAACTCTTCCAGCCAAAGATCCCCTTCCAGCCCAGTCTTGAAAGTGAAGATTTTCTCTTGTATAATGAACTCCCGATTCGTCGGTTAGGATTGGTTTCGTGGTAATCCCATAAGGTTTAATTGGTGAAAAATCCATCCCTGCGGATAATGGATTCGTACTTAAGCACATCTACTTTCGACAGTACACCGCAGGTGCTGGGAGTAACGTGAAAGGGAGGTCAATCATGTCTACGAAAAAAAAGATACTCATCATAGACGATGAACCCGACGCCAGGGCATTCCTAAAAGCGGTTCTTGAAGAAAACGGCTATGAAACCATGTCTGCCGCTGACGGTGAAGAGGGGCTGAATAAAGCGCAGGAATCTCCCCCTCATTTGATTCTGTTAGACCTTATGATGCCGACAAAAAGCGGAATCAAGTTCTTAAACGAGATAAAGCAGGACGAACAACTCAAGGGAGTTCCGATCATCGTCGAATCTGGAGCCAGGCAGGTGACCGGTGTCGATATGAAACGATACTTGGAGGAGCAGCCTTTCAAGGAAAGAAAACAAGAAGTTTTGGGAGCCGATATCAACATCACTCCCGAGGCTTATCTGGAAAAACCGATCAATCCCGTTGAGCTGCTCGAAGCCGTAAAAAAGTTTATCTGACTTTGGACTATAGGATTTGTACTTATATCGAAGGTTATCAAATCAAGTCCAGTTCTTAGCTTAAAGGGAAATCCGCTCGCCACCCCTGGCGGGAAGGTGTGGGAGTTGAACCCACCCGGGAATGTCTTAGGCTATTCTTTCTCAATCCTTAACTGTTTAAGCAGGGCTTCAGGTGTTGTCACCGGGAGTTGACAGGCAAAGTTTTCACAAACGTATGCGGTGGCTCGTCCATCGATCTTTGTTCTCGCCGATAGAAGCGGAATCTTCTTCATCAAATCCTCTGCCTTATCCTGATCGGGATCGATGAGAGCGATGATGCGGTTAGGAATAAAATGTCCGTGTATAGCCTTCAAAAACTTTCGTACATCTTCTGAGTCTTGAGTGCCAGCAATCGCGATTTCTTTGGCCGGATGGACTAAAAAATCCACGCCGAAAAGCAGCGTCAAGTACCCTTGAGGCACACGCTCCATGTAGAGGTGAAGGGCTTTGAGTGTTTCTTGCGCTTTTTCGGAGTAATCTTCTTTGTCTAATAGTTTACTCAGACGAAGGAGTGTTTCCAAGGCCACGCCGTTTGGGGAAGGGATCGCTCCGTCATTAAGCGTTTTTGTCCGGACGATCAGGTTTTTGTGGTCTGGGCCGGTGTTGTAAAACCCGGGTGATTCGACATCCCAGAACTGATCTATGATCTCCTCCGTCAATGCCTCAGCGGCGAAGAGCCACTGGGCGTCGAAACCGGCCTCGTAAAGATCGACCAAGGCTCGAGCCAGATAGGCATAGTCTTCAAGATAGGCGTATAACTTACTCTGGCCGTTTCTGTGTATTCGGAGAAGCTTTCCATCCTTGCCCCTCATCTTGTCCACGATGAAAGAAGCGGCTCTCTCGGCCGCCCTGAGATATTTCTTATCTTCGAAGACTTGGAATCCCCTGGCAAAGGCCGAAATCATTAGACCGTTCCAGGAGGCGATGATCTTATCATCCAGGCCGGGATGGATCCGCTTATCACGGACGTCGATCAATTTCTCCCGGCTGGATTGAAGCCTGGTTTCCAATTCACTCTCCTCCATCTCGAGAACCTTGGTCGCAGAAGACAGATCTCGTCGGGGATGGAGGATGTTGAATCCCTGGTGGTAGGATTCATGAGAGGAGAAGTTTCCATCCCTTTTGACCTGATAATACTCGGCAAAGATCCGGGCCTCCTCTTTGCCAAGAATCTCTTCCAATTCATCGTATGTCCAGAGATAAAAAATCCCTTCTTTACCCTCGCTGTCAGCATCTTCTGTCGAAAAAATTCCTCCGGATGTGTCCGTCATCTTGTCCATTACGTAGGCGAATATTTCTTGGGCCACCCGAGCATACCGGGCAAAACCAGTCAGCTGATAGGCTTCTAAGTAGACGACGGCCAGTTGAGCGTTGTCGTACAGCATCTTTTCGAAATGAGGAACGAGCCACATCCTGTCGGTGGAGTAGCGGTGGAATCCGCCGCCCAGATGGTCGTACATCCCGCCCTCGTACATCTTGTCTAGGGTAAAGGTTGCCCGGTCAAGGGATTTCTTGTTGCCGTTATGATAGTAGTCGCGGAGAAGGAACGATATGGATCCGGCTGAGGGGAATTTGGGAGCACCGCTGAATCCTCCCCACTCGTCATCGAATGATTGGACAAGCTGATGAACGGCTTTATCGAGTAAACTCCGGTTGAGCTGTGCGTCTTTGTTTTCAGGCGCAGTCCCTGCCGTTCTCTCCTTGATCAGCCGCTGCAGCCTATCGGCGTGGAGTTCGAGCTTTCCTCGCTTCTCCTCATCCTCCCAATACTGGCTGATTCGAATCAGGATATTCTTAAATCCAGTCTGTCCCCATTTGTCTTCCGGCGGAAAATAGGTTCCCCCCAAAAAGGGCTTTAGCTCTGGAGTCAGGAACACGGTCATCGGCCAGCCTCCACTTCCAGTCATGGCAAAGACAGCCGCCATGTAAATCTCATCCAGGTCTTGCCGCTCCTCCCGATCCACCTTGATCGAGATGAAGTGGGCGTTGAGGACCGCGGCGATCTCTTCGTTCTCGAACGACTCCCTCTCCATAACATGGCACCAGTGACAGGCGGCATAGCCGATGGAGAGAAAAATCGGCTTGTTTTCTTTTTTGGCCTTTGTCAGGGCCTCATCTCCCCAGGGGTACCAGTTCACCGGATTGTGGGCATGCTGGAGCAGGTAGGGACTCGTTTCCTGGATGAGTTTATTGGTGTGTTGGTGTGCTTTTTTCATCTTATCGTCCTCTCTAGGAAAATTTTTTGCCTGAACCCATTCTTCCCTCATGAACAGGAAGGATGCGAGGATTAAGATAAACAGGACAAGCCTCCTCAGGATGGGAAGAATTGAGCCTTTCATTACGACAATTCCTAGATGTTTACTATATTATAGGGCATCGAGAGAAGAAAACCAAGCGAAACGACCGGCTGGAGAGATGGCAGGATTAAGCTTTCATTCAAATCTGGTGGCTTTACGCACCCGGTTGTACTGTTTGAACATGAGTCCCGTTACCCTTCCCTCCCCATCCTTGATAAAGGAAATCGTGGCTTTGGTCTGAGTGGCAAAAAAGAAATTCTCGGATTCCGGAAAGAATTCACACTTCATTTTTCCTGTGGGAAAAACATAGACTGGGTCGACATACAGACTTTGTTCCCCAGGAGTTATCGTGATTTTACTCTTCCGACTGAGTTGATAGGTTCCAGCGTAGGCCTTGATGATTCTAGGATCAATCATTACTACAGCTTTTTCTCTCGGACCAAAATACTTCCATTTGTATTCTTCTGCCAGGCTGCGGAGGATTTCCTGATACAGGTTAGCTCCGTTTTCACCGTTGGTCATTATCGCCGTCCCCTGCCCTTTTTCCGGAAAGACTAGCAAAAAGCACTTATAACCAAGGTTTCCACCGCTGTGAGCAAAATAGAAATCCTCGTCTTCCCCCTCCAGAAAAAATCCCAGACCCGCTCGTCTCTTCTGGACCGTCAGCATCTCTTCTGTCATAGCCTGGGAGAGGATTCTATTCGATTTTCCGGCTCGGGACAGCATTATCTCGATAGCCATCCTCGAGAGATCAGCCGGAGTCGTCCAGAGTCCAGCCGCGGCCATCTCCGGATAGGTGTTCCATTTTCCTTTCACCGGCTTCCCGTTCATAAAATGGGCCGTGGCGGCTTGAGAGGATTTATCAGGTGGTATTGGCTGTTCGAAGGTGCTGGCGTTCATCTCCAGAGGCTCGAGTACGATATCGTGCATGATCTCAGGAAAAGGTTTTTTCACCCGGCCGATCAAAAGCTGCTGCAGGATTGTATAACCTCCTCCAGAGTAACGGACCTGAGTGCCCGGAGTCATATCGACCCGAATCAGGCCGCTGTTGGCGGGTTTTTCTCCATCGAGAATTTGTCGGAGGCTGGGTATTTCATGACCTTGTCTATACCCTGGAAATCCCGACACGGTGAGGCCAGCACTGTGGCTGAGAATCCGCCTTAGGGTTACGGGTTTGTCTTTGGTGAAACCATTCTCCGGGAGCTTCCAAGACACGAGCATCGTGTTGATATCTTCATCGAGATCGAGTCTTCCTTCCTGGACTAAACGAAGAGCAGCCAAAGCAGCCACGGGTTTGCTGATCGAGGCCGCTTGAAAAAGTGTTTGAGGTGTGACAGGTCTATTCCCACCGACTTCCACGACTCCATAACCCTTAGACCACTCAATTTTGAAATCGTTGATAACAGTGATACTGACTCCAGGAACCCTGTAGACCCCCATCCGGGCTGAAAGATCAGCCTTGGAGACAGGTCGCCCTTTGATCACGATCCCCGGGTTGGGAATCATTCCCTGCTCAGCTCTTTTAATCCGGGCATCTATCTCTGACTCAGAGGGATTTAGTTCAGCCCTGACGGATAAGGAAACAGGACAGAAAAAAATGACCAGAACCCAAAGTATTATGATCCTGAGATGAACGAGGGAATCCTTATTTCCACCAAACAAAAGATTACCCTTATATTATATACACATAAATATTATGCTCTTGGCCGTGTTCATCCTTGATGGTGACGAAATGAATTTCCTTCGCTTCCCAACCGGGGACATGATAATTATGAGAGACGATCCGTGCTCCTGGCTTGAGCTGCTTTTCCAGGTGTGGTCTCAACAAGGCATTCGATTCTGGCAGCAGATACATGGTCAGGACCGTGGCTTCAGAAAAAATCGTTTTTGTCGCGTCCTCGAGTCGAAATTCGACAAGATCCTCAACTCCCTCCCTGGCCGCATTCGTGCGGCACTCCTGGATCCTTTCAGGAACGATGTCGATCCCCACGCCCCGAATGCCGTATGTCTTGGCGGCCGTGATCACTATCCGGCCGTCTCCGCAGCCGAGGTCGTAGAGCACGTCATGCTTATCAATCCTGGCCAGCTCGAGCATCTTCTCCACCACGACAATCGGTGTGGCGACAAAAGGGGCTAAGTCGGGCGCTTCCTCCCTCCCGTGGGACCCCTGGAAGAGTTCCAGCCCATCCTCCTCGTTATAACGGAAGGTATAGGCCTTCCCGGGATCTACCCGGGTGATTATGATTGTCCCTCTGGCCTGGTAGTCAAGGTCCAGGGGGACCGCGCTCGAGAGCCGGTCGATAACACCGGGCTCGAGTGTTCGCTCGATCACCTTTTGGTCGGAGTTGGCCGGCTTGTAGGAGTAATGGACGATCTGCTTGGCCATATTCCTGATGGTTATCTCATTCTTTGATGATGATTCTAATCTGAAATCAATGCCAGATGAGGAATGAGGCTCAGCCGCGACTCTGGAAAAAGCTCCAGAGCCGAAGAGCAAAATGATAAGGATGAGAAAGGCAGTCTTTCGTATCAAATTCATTCTTTTTTTGATTTTTCATTATCTTAGTTTTAGGAGGTATTTTCAACCTCGCCCGTTCGTCAACCAAAATGCAATAGATTGCGTTTTGGTATATAAAAGAAGTATGAACGAGCAGACTCTAGTCCGTTTGGCCAGAAAAGGAGACAAAAAAGCCTTGAAAATGCTGTTTGACCAAAACAAAAACAAAATCTTCGCTCTGGCTTACCACTACACAAAAAACTCCCAAGATGCAGAAGATATCCTCCAGGAAACTTTCATCAAGGCTTTCCGTTCTCTTCCCAAGTTCAACCTCCAGAATGGCACAAGCTTCTCTCCCTGGTTGTACCGGATCGGGATCAACTGCAGCCTAGACCACCTCCGGCGGATAAAAACGAAGAAGAGCAAGCAGGCTAACGTGGAGAACCTGGAGAACATTTCATCAGATGAGATAAATTCAGACCCGGCTGTCATCCGCCAGAAATCTGAATTACGGGAGAAAATCGATCATACTTTGAAGACATTATCAGGCCAACAGAGGATGGTGTTCGTCCTCAAACACTATCAGCAGCTTACCATAAGAGAAATCGCTGAACACCTAAGCATCACCGAGGGCGGAGTGAAAAAACAGCTCTTCAGAGCCGTACACTCTTTGAAGGACAGTCTTAAGGGCCTGATCTCGGAGAATGACTATGAGATGCAAAAGCTTTAAAGAAAAAATAATCCTCCACCAATACGGTGAACTCGAAGACGAGGAGAGGATCGCCTTAGAAACCCATCTTGAAGAATGCCCCGAATGTGCCAAAGATTTCGCCTACACCCAAAAGGTGTTCCGAGCTTTAGAGGATACTCGAGCCGAAGCCCTTCCCGAGACCGATTGGGAAAAAAGCTGGCAGAGCATCGATACCCACATACTACCCAAACCTCGTTCAACGAAAAGAATCTTTCTCTTCCCCCGCTGGGCTTACGCGGCAGCAGCTGTGTTGATCATTTTTATTGCCGGCATCATCACCGGCAGGTTCTGGCTTCCGTCGGAAGCCCCCTCCCCAGCCGGCACGACAGTCAGCCAAGCTTATGTTGAACAATCTCTGCAGCACTACCTTGAGGACTTGAGGCCGGTTTTAGTGGAGTACGCCAACTACAATCCTGAGGAAAAAGGTCAGGAGACCATCGTCATGGACAAGAAAGTAGCCCGCAGCTTACTCATCCAGAATCTACTCCTCAGGAACATCGTGGCCAAAACAGATCCCTCGCTCCTTCCTTTCCTGGATGATGTGGATATCGTGCTCAAAGAAATTTCCAACCTCGAGACCGATGACAAACAAACCCCCGCCTTAATAAAGGATCTCATCCACGACAGAGAGATTCTTTTTAAGATGGAGATAATCAAGACACTTTAAGGAGGTCTAAAAATGAGATACATCAAATTTGTCTCAATGTTTTTAATCGCTTTCCTGCTTTTTGGAGGTCTGAGCTTGGCTCAAGAGCAGACAAAAAACGAAGAAGCACGTAAAAAGTATGAACAAGCAAAGAAAATGATCTACGAGAAAGATTGGGAGAAAGCCATCGAGTCGCTGAAACCTATACTCAATCGCTTCAAACAGAGTGATTACCTGGACGATTCACTCTACTGGTTGGGTTACAGTCTTAATAAACTCAGTGTCTCTCTGGAGAATGTAGAGAACCAGTTGGAGATCCAGGAAGAAGCCCTAGAATACCTCAACCAATTAATCGAGGAATTTTCGGAAAGCTCTTGGGTGGACGATGCCAAATTCCTCAGGATCGAAATTGCCGAGGATTTAGTCAAGAAGGGACTCATCAACTACAGAAAATACATCAACGGGAGTGTAGAAGGTGTTAAAGTCGTTGATCCCGAACACGCTGAAGTAACCGTTATTCTTCCGGAACAGGAGTTGAAGTTGGTGGCTTTGGATGCCCTCCTCAACATCGAGGAGGAAAAGGCTTTTCCTATCCTGGTTAAGATGGTTAAGGAAGAAAAAGACCCTAAGCTCAGGGAAAAAGCCGTGTTCGTCCTGAGCCAATCGGACCATCCTGAAGTCGTCCCCGTCATGGTAGAATTGGCCACAAAAGACCCAGACGAGAAAATACAAAAATTGGCCGTCTTCTGGATCGGTCAGAGAGGAAAAGAAGAAGGGCTCGAACCTCTTTTCAACATTTACGAAATAGCCACTGAGCCCGAGCTCAAGGAAAATGTGATCTTCTCTATTTCTCAGATTGGCAGTAAGAAGGCCATAGACAAGCTGTTCGAGATC
>CAYGBF010000375.1:0-8956 GCA_964348035.1 uncultured Eubacteriales bacterium
ATGAGGGGCTGATGTCGAAAACCGGGTGTCCTGGCTTAAATATGAACTGCTCGAAAAACCAGTCCAGGTTCTGCCCGGTCGCTTCTTTAACGGCGATCATAAAATCATGAGTGTCGACAGCCTGGAATTCGTGTTTATGCAGAAAGTGCTTGAGGGTCCTGAAAAAGGGCTTGTCTCCGATCACGAACCGGAGCATGTGGAGAACGCAGGCCCCTTTAGGATAGGTGTGACTGTCGAAGTTGTCTTGAGGACGGTCGTACCTGTCGAAAACTATGGGACGCATGTATCTGGTGCGGGCTTCTCTTAAATACTGGTTCTTTTTTCGCAGCAAGTCATAAGCGCCTTCTTCTTCTCCTTTGTCATACCGCGTATACAGATAATCAGAATACGTGGCAAAGCTTTCGTTCAGCCAGGTTTGGGACCAGGTCCGGAGAGTGATCAGGTCTCCCCACCACTGGTGGGCGATTTCGTGGGCGATGACTCTTTGGAAGGAAAAATCCTGCTCGGCCCGTCTGTCATGGATAGCTCTCTGACCAAGAACAGTCGCCGTGGTGTTCTCGGCACCGCCTCCCATCCGCGGAGATATGACCTGGGCATACTGGGCCCAGGGGTATTCGTAGCCGAAGAGTCTGTTGAAGAAATCGATCATGTCAGGAGTTTTTTCGAATATCCACTTAGCATTTTCCACGTCTTTCTCGTAAACCCAGTAGGTGACGGGGAGGGAGCCAAGAGAATCCTCGAGGACGGCAAACGGGCCGATGGCCAGCATGAAGAGATAGGTTGAATGAGGAAGCTCCTGCGACCAGTGAAAGGTCTTGGTGCCTTTTTTCTCGTTCTTTTTGACACTGACCAGCTTTCCGTTAGAGAGAACCTTGTAGTCATCCTTCACGGTAATGATCATCTCATCGGTCACCTTGTCATGGGGAAAATCATAGCAGGGAAACCAGTGGTGAGCCCTGTCTGGCCAGGAGACTGTCGAGACCATCTTGGGGTTGGTCGGCCGTTCATCGTCGAAGAACAGGCCGTACTTCGGGTCGAAGGCATGGTATTTGACTGAGAAGGTCACCGTTTCCCTGTACTGATAGGCCTTTGATAAAGAGACGATAACCTGTTTATCTTGCTGTTTGAACTGAAGAGGGTTACTGCTGGAGTCTAAAACAGAGGTGACCACCAGTTCCTCGGCATCCAATACACATTCGGTGAAGTCGTCTTTTAAAGGAGACAGCGTTATTCGATTTTCGCCCTCGAAATATTTTTTATCCAAGTCAAAAGTCAAAGAAATGCGATAATGCTTGGCATCGTAGTCATGGCTTCTTTCAAACTGGACAGGTCTTTGGTAGATATCGATTTTTTGCCCTACCAGAAGACAAAACACAGAAAACAGGATAAATAGGATCGAAGCGGTTCGTTTCATGGTCAGACTCCCCCTAAAGATTATTTCTTTTTCATCAGGGCTTCAATCTCATCTAATGTCCTGGGAAGACCGGCTGAGAGATTCTCACAGCCGTTTTCTGTAATCACGACCGTGTCCTCGAGACGGATTCCCATTTCCTGATTCGGATAAGGCAGATTGATATCGCAGGCAAACACGAATCCAGGACGCATGACTTCCTCAGGACCGGTGAAAGTTCCCATCGGGTCGTGGGTGGCCATACCGATAGAGTGGTTGTAGCCGCCGTAGCGGATGAGGCCTCTGAATTTCGGGTCTTCGGCATCATATCCTTTCTTAATCAAGAACTGCTTCACTTTCTCACCCACAGCCTTGAATGTGTTACCCGGACGATAATTATCCAAACAGGTTTTCCGGATGCCGTGGGCCATTTCGTACAGTTTTTTCTGCTGGGGTGAAAACTTGCCGTTGGCCGGAAAAGTGGTGGATATGTCCGCATTGTAATAGCCGTAGTCAGGGCCGGCATCCAGGATGATAAAATCCCCGCTGTTCAGTATTCTGTCATGCTTGTGGTAATGGCCGAAGGCGTGGTTGGGTCCGGACATCAGGATGACATAAAAGGCCAGTTCCTGAGCCATCTCCCTTTTGCAGGTGTACTCGAACAGCGCGGCCAGTTCCTTCTCTGAGATTCCGGGGCGGGTGGCTTTCATCACCGCGATATGGGCCTTGACTCCGATTTGACAGGCCTGGCCCAGGAGAGTGATCTCTGCGAAGGACTTGATCTTCCGAAGATCCCAGATCAAAGAAGAACAGTCTCTGACCGTGATATGCGGGAATTTTTCCTTGAGCTGTTTCACGAATTGAAGCTCGCGGGTCAGCCTTCCATCCCACATATTCTGAGTCATTGTCCGCTGCAGAGCTCTGAATTTTTCGTTGCTGTTTTCCCGGCTCAGTTCCTCTGGTTTGAACATCGTGTAGAATTCGTCGGTTTCGAAACTCAGCCTGGAAAGGGTTGAGAAAAGGTGCTCGATGGGAGAGACGTTCTCGATCCCGGTTACGATTTTTGGCTTGCGGACAAGATCGAGAGAGATTCCTTCACCCTGGGCTTCTCTTTCACTGATCGTAAAAAAGAGACTGCTTTCTCTTTTTTTTCCGTCTATAATCAGAACAGCATTGGGGATATCCACACCGGTGAGATAGTAAAAATCGTTATTCTGGAAGAACTGCTTATCCGACACCGGAGTTGTTGCCCCGAGGATGACAGCCACTCCGTTCGGTATCTTTTCCATAAGTTTGGCCCGTCTCTCTGCATACTCGGATTTATCGAATCCACCTTGTGCAGGACCAATTTGTATGTAGAGGAGCAAGACCAGGGTCATCATTGAAATCATGATTCTCTTTTTCATCATTCACCTCCGCAGGCCCAGGATTTAAAACCTTATGGAACTAAGTTTATAAAAAATTACGAAAGTTACAAATATATTTTTATTCGCCATTCTTGTATTGATTCTTGTATTGACACGTAGAGTGCCAATCAGTACAGTGATGACCATATCATGAGAAAAAGCGAATCCTTTTCTCGCTGGGGGATAATCTTTGCCGGCATAGGCATGGCCATCGGCACCGGAAACCTCTGGCGTTTTCCCCGGATCGCCTCCCAGTACGGCGGCGGGGCGTTCATGATTGCCTGGATGGTGTTTCTGTTTATCTGGGCTATTCCGCTCCTGACCGTCGAGCTCGCACTCGGGAAGAGAACAAGACAGGGCGTTGTCGGATCCTTCGGTCAGATGATGGGACAAAAATACGCCTGGATGGGAACCTTCGTCGCCTTCGTAACAGCAGCGATTACGTTTTACTACACCGTGGTGACGGGCTGGTGTATCAAATATTTCCTGGCCACCTGTTTTCAAGGGTTGATTCGTAAGGAACCGATGGCGTACTGGGAAAGTTTCACATCTTCCTGGGATCCGATTGGTTTCCACTTCGCGGCCGTTTTCGTAGGCTGTGCCATCATTTATTTCGGAGTCGTCAAGGGAATAGAAAGAGCGAACAGAATTCTTCTCCCGTCACTGTTTATCCTGCTCCTGGTCGCTGTGGGGCGGTCTCTGACACTCCCCGGCGCTTTACAGGGTTTAGACTTTCTCTTCTCGCCGAACCTTTCTCAATTGGGAAACATCGAGGTCTGGCTGAATGCTTTGAGCCAATCGGCCTGGTCGACTGGGGCGGGATGGGGATTGATGCTTACCTATGGAGTCTACTCCCGGAAAAAAGAAAATCCGCTGCTGACGACAGCCACGGTCGGATGTGGTAATAATTTCGCCTCTCTCCTGGCCGCAGCAGCCGTGATCCCGACGGTTTTTTCCTTTTTTGCCGGTCAGAATCTGGCCCAGGAAAAAGTATTAGATATCATGAAGCAGGGGAACGAGGGGTTGACCTTTAAATGGATTCCGATCCTGTTTTCGAAAATTCCTTCCGGCTCCTTCTTCCTGGCCCTCTTTTTTCTCGCCCTGTGCTTTGCGGCCTTTTCTTCGCTCATAGCTCAGCTGGAACTGATATCCAGGATTTTCATGGACACCGGGCTGACCAGGAAAAAGGCGGTGACAATCGTCGGGATTTGTTGTTTCGTCCTCGGGATTCCTTCGGCCCTCAGTATGGGCTTTTTCAGAAACCAGGATTGGGTATGGGCGATGGGACTGGTGGTAAGCGGCTCTTTTTTCCTCATGCTGGTGCTTAAGGTCGGCCCACGAAAGATCCGCGAAGAGATAATCACCAAGCCCGAGCACAGGATAAAACTGGGCAGGTGGTTTGATTATCTTGTGACTTTTATCCTGCCGGTGCAGTTGATCGCCATGCTGGTTTGGTGGTTCTGGGACAGTTATTCTTCTGATCCTGAGAACTGGTTGAATATAATATCGACGACATCCATCGGGACTGTCCTGTTTCAATGGGCTGTCGCCCTGGCTGTTTTCATCGTTTTTAACAAAATCATAACCAAAAGAATGTCCTTGGATAAAAAATGACGGTAGAAGCTTTGTTAACCATGTTTTTGATCTTCGGGATCTGCCTGGGGGGATTTATTTTATTCCTGTATCTTTCCTCAAGAGAGAATTAAATATTGTATAGAGGTTTAGCTATGAGGGCTAAAAATCCATTTTTTTTAGTATTAATAATATTCATTGTTGGAACTGGTCTGATAGTCGGGCAAACGGAGGAGAGAAGTTCCCTTCTTGATTCGTGGGAACAGTACCTCAAGCTGAAAAAGGACTCCACATTCAATCTTGAGTGGATTTCCTTAGGGCCGGTCATGAATTCGGCCAGGGTCGAAGCCGTTCAGTGTGATCCGACCAACCCCGGAACGATGTATGTGGCTTTTGGTTCGGGGAATCTCTGGAAAACCGTAAATCACGGTCTGACCTGGAGACCGATTTTTGAAAACCAGTCGGCCCTGGGTATCGGAGATATCGCCCTGGCTCCGTCAAACCCTGATATCATCTGGCTTGGTTCGGGAGAAAGCCTCAAGAAAGCGAGGAATTTCACCATGCCCGGCACTGGGGTGTTTCGCTCTGATGATGGCGGGAAGACGTGGCACAACATGGGTCTTCCAGATTCCTACCATATCGGAGAGATAGCCGTTCATCCGCGGAATCCAGACCTTGTCTACGTGGCAGTGATGGGCCACTTCTGGTCGATCAACAAAAACCGGGGCCTTTACAGGACACTCGACGGCGGGAAGACGTGGGAACATGTCCTTTATGTTAACGAGCGGACAGGGGCCAATGATGTCGTCGTCTCTCCTTCTCGGCCGGATGTTGTCTATGTTTCTGTGTGGGAGAACAATCCCGGCATTTACGGTAAAGAGAGCGGCGTTTATAAGAGCATAGATGGGGGGAAAACTTGGGAGAGGCTAGGAGGCGGCCTGCCTGAGGGGGCCAAGACAGGACGGATTGGCCTGGCCGTATCCTGGTCCAACCCGGATAAAGTCTATGCCCTGGTGGACAACCTGAATAGAGACAGGAGACTGGCCGCCGAAGTCTACCTAACCCTGGATGGCGGCAAAACCTGGGCTAGAACTCACCAGGAAGATCTCTACATCTTTCCCGGCATCGGGTGGTATTTCACCGACTGCTACGTCAATCCTCAGGATGATCAGGAGTTTTTTGCCCTGGGTGTCAGAGCCGCCCACAGTGTGGACGGCGGCAGGACCTTCGAGCTCATCGGTGGCGATGTGTTCCATTTTTTCCCCAGCCCGGCTCAAGTCCTTCATCTCGATCACTGTGAGATGTGGATCAATCCCGAAAATCCCAAACATCTGTTTCTCGGCAATGATGGCGGCCTGTATGTCAGCTATGATAAGGGAAAGTCCTGGATGCATTACAACAACATCCCGGCGGGTGAGTTTTACGATATAGCCGTCGATAACCAAGATCCGTATTTTGTCTACGGGGGAGTTCAGGACGATTCCTCCGTGTACGGACCAGCTAAGGAATGGAATCCCAAGTATGGAGATGGATGGAAGTATGTCTGGCTCGATCCTTGGGCTGGCGGAGACGGGTGTTACACGATGGCAGACCCGATAGATCCGAATATCGTCTATTTTTCGAGCCAGCATGGATGGATCAGAAGAAAGGACATACGGGCAGACCGCTCTGTGGGGATCCGACCCAAGCTGCCCGAGAAGCACCCCGGTGAGCTGGCCTACAATTTTATTGCCCCGTACATCATATCTCCCCATAATCCTTTGACTCTGTATCATGCTGGAAACTATGTTTTCAAGAGCCTGAACAGGGGAGATGACTGGCGGTTGATCAGCCCCGATCTATCCGTATCAGCGGATAAGGATAGGAAATCTGTGGCCATCGGAGCCATTGCTGAGTCTCCGTTGGAACCGGGCCTCCTGTATGTGGGGACCGATAGAGGAGCTTTCTGGATTACCCATAATGACGGCAGAGATTGGATAGAATATTCTGAAGGATTGTCAAACGGGTATATCCGGAGCATCTGTCCGTCGAGATTCAGTAAGTCCCGCGTCTATGTTTCTGTCACGGGCATCAATTATGATGACCTCCAGAATCACCTGTATGTCTCGGAAGATTTCGGGAGAACGTGGGTTTCGATCGTATCTAACCTTCCCGATGAAGTCGCTTATGTCATCCAAGAAGACCCAGTGAATCAAAATATTCTGTATACAGGTCTTTACAGAGGAGTTTATGTATCTGTGGATCGAGGGAAGAGATGGTCCTTGTTGGGCCCCAAGATGGCGGCCACGAGTATTTCTGATCTGGTTATCCAGGAGAGAGAGATGGATCTTGTGGCAGGTACCCACGGGCGAGGTATCTACAAAATGAATATCCGCCCGATTCAGCAGGCCTATAAAGACGGTGCTCCTCAAGCCAATATTCTTTTCGAGACGCCTGAGGCTGTATTGCCTTGGTTGAATGATCCCGGTCGAGAACCGAGATACAGTACCACAAGAAAAGTCCCGATTACTTTTTATCTTGAGGAAGATGCTGAGGTTGAAATCAAGGTGATCGATAAGAAAAATATGACAGCCATGTCCAAGACCATAACGGGCAAACAGGGTTTCAATCAGTTCAGATGGGACCTGATTGTCAAGAAAGTGGAAAGTCCGCAGCCCTATTTTGTTCATTATGATGAATTCGCCCTGCCAGGAGAGTATGAGATTCGGGTCGTTGGAGAGGGCATCGATTTGAAGGGCAGACTGATCATCAGAGAACACGAGAGGAAGGAAAACAATGATTAAGATGAGGGTAATTTTATGCATCTCTGTCGTTCTTTTAATCCCACTCCTGCTGATGAGCACGACAGAGAGCGAAAAAATCTATTGGGGAAGCGAGGTTCCCGAACACTGGAACGGCAGCTGGCCGGTTAAATACCAGACCGTTCCGGAAAAAACCGGGTTTACCAGGACCAGCTCGAGCTATCAGGTTCTTGAATACATCAACACCCTCCGCTGGAACAGCGAATGCATGCATGTCTTCTCCATGTTTATAAGCGGACTCCGGAAATCCTGTCCGGTCGTGGTCATGGCCAGCCCGCGGGTAACTTCCGGCTCTGAGGCCAAGAAATCGGGAAAACCGGTCGTCTACCTCCAGGGAAACATCCATCCTCCCGAAGCCGAAGGAAAAGAAGCCCTGCTGATGGTGATGCGCGATATCCTGCTCGGCGAGAAAAGATACCTTCTGGACAATCAGATCATCATCGTCTGTCCCAACTTCAACGTCGACGGCAATGACACCTGGACCTTGAAGGACGGCTCTCCTGAAATCATCGGCTTCCGGAGGAACGCTGGGGATTTCGACCTCAACCGGGATGCAATAAAACTGGAATCCATAAACGTCAACGGGCTCTACTCGACCGTCCTCAACCGATGGGACCCTGTTCTCCTGTTCGATGCTCATGCCATGGGCCGTGTTCGTCATGGGTATGCGATCGTGTACGCCACATCGACTGTCCCGACAGCCCATCCTGGGCCCCGCGGGTATGTCTTCGATAATCTGTTCCCGGCAGTGCAGGAGCAGATCCGGAAGAATTTTAGGATCGAAACATTCACCCACTGCATGTTCGATCACGACAACTGGCCGCCGACAGAATGGAGTCATGAGCGGGCCTACTGGACGACCGAGGGCAAATTCATCGCCGGCGCCTACGGGCTGCGGAACCGGATGTCCATCCTGGTCGAAACACCCGGGGTTCATCCGTTCGAGAAGGAAATCTACAGCCAGTACGCCTTCATCACCGAGCTGCTCGAATACATGAATAAACACGGTCAGGAGATGATGAACATCTGTCGGAAGGCTGACAAAGAAACCGTGGAGATGGTGAAGGCTGAAGCGGCCTCAGGGGAGCTCGAGAATTTTGTCGGGGGCCGGTATGAGTCCTGGGGAAAGATCGATCTCCTGGCCTACCCTGAGGATCGATCCAGGTACGATTTAATTCCAGGAACGAGCGTCGTCCAAAAAACGAAGGACTCCCTGGAGGGCCCACCAGTCGTGTGTCCCGGTGTGGAGCATCTGACCAAGCCTGTGGGAACAAAGAAGGCCAAGGTACCGCGGGGATATCTTATTCCTGCCCATCTGGGTGGCATCGTCGATAAACTCAAGACCCATAATATTCAGGTAGACGTTCTGGATAAAACCATAAGGGTAAACGGAGAAGAGTATATCATCGAGAAAATGGAGCATGTTAGACGGGGTGGGTATCAGATGACCCAATTAGAAGGGAAATTTTTGCGGTCGGAAGCAAAGGCGTTTCCGCCGGGCACATACAAGATCGATATGGCCCAGCCCCTAGCCAATCTGATTTTTTATTGTCTCGAACCCGAGGTGGGGGATGGATTCGTGGGTTGGGGGCTGCTCGATGATTTCCTGAAAAAAGCAGGCGTCGCTAAAGGAAACGTTGCTTACCCGGTGTTCAAGTATCTCGAAATCTTAGAATAAGGAAATGTATAGTTTCCTTCTCTGATAAGCTGGTTAAATCCTACTCTTTTTTCGGGGGGGGCAGCAGGTCGGGACGGGGCCTGCCGATTTTGGTTTCGTATTTCCTGAT
>CAYGBF010000376.1:0-1709 GCA_964348035.1 uncultured Eubacteriales bacterium
GCCGAAGGATCGGGAAGATACGTCAATTTCAACGATTGGGATGTCGAAGATAATTACACCGATTCGATAGGACAAAGCTTAGTTGAGACAGGAACATTCTGGTACACAGAAGAGATGAATGACTTAACAGGAAAATATTACTCCAGCCTTCAATTGTTAGAAGAAAGACCACAAGAAACGGGATTTCGGAATGTCAGGAAGGCCGAATTCGGGTTCTCGGGGTTCTCGTTCAAAGTCGGGATCAGGATCAGATTCGGAAGATAAAAACAAGCCTGTCCCCTTTTTTAATGTCGGAGGGAAAAGCGTAATCCCGTCCAAACCGCATCTATAGAACAAACCTTAAAATCCACCAGCCCGGAGGCAAGCCCGACCTCCCTAACCACTGACTGCGAAAGATCCGTCGCCACTCCCGAGGCCTTTTTCGGCCAAGCGATCCAGAGCCCGCCCTTTTCAGCTTGGTTCTTCATCCGGCCGATCCGACGCTCGAGAGTTCTCCGAGACCTTATAAACCAGATGGTCAGATCTGCCTGGCCCTTGGCTGACTTATGTAAGACAACATTCTCCGGGAGATGACCGAGGGTCTGCCTAAAATCCTCAGGGGCTTCGATCAAGGCCACGATTGAACCAGCCTTAATGCCGAGTTTCTTAGTCAGAGGAGTCCCGGAATACGGATCAAAGACTGTTCTCGGGACGACTGGCTTCAACGGGGGATGGGATAGGGCCATTTTCAGAGACTCACGGATGTTCTTCCAGTCGGTGTAAACCGCATCGGGTAAAATGTCTTTGATGCGGGCTACCTTTTCCGGATTGCCCTCGACAAACACCAACGGTACTCTGCGGAGTGGTTTGGATATCCGGATGGCCAGAGCGACATCTCGGCCTTGAGAGGGAGCTCGAGATAGATCAATCACGACGGCACGAGGAGGGTCCTTCCTCATCCTCAGCAGAGAATCACGATCAAAGGCGTCACTGGACACTCTGTAGCCTAAATCACGAAGTTCCTTGGCTCTGATTTCGGATTCTTTCCTTGTCCAGTGGATGAGATAAATCATGTCTGTTTCTAGGCCTTTACCTCTGTTCTCGTGATTTTGGCCACGACACCGGCTTCACTCGGGTCGGGACAGCGGATGTATTCTGTCGTGATCCCGTTTTTGTCGATGACTTTCTCGTAGGGGGTTCCCCTATAATACCAGGGCAGTGTCCCGCCGTACTGGAGAACCCGAATCGCCGCGTTCATGCTGTCCTGCAGCCAGTGACACACTTTGCCTCTCTCATCTGGATACTGAAATTTCTCTCCTCCCTTGTAGCATCTGGTCTTCTTGCCCACTTCGTATATTTCCACATCAATCTTGTATTTTTTCCTTTTAGGAGGTGGAGGGGGGTCCTGACTCGAGGTGATGACTGCTCCTGAGGCTATTATTCCCGCCATTCCACAACCGGTTTTTTCGATGAATTCTCTTCTTTTCATTGTTCCTCCTTGTTCGTTCTTCTAAAAGCATGAATCTTGCTCAGTATCCTACCACATCATATCCTGTTTAGGTACTTCATATTGAGGGCACGAATGAGATAGCCTTAGATGCACTGGGCTAGGGATGCATCCCCAAAACCGTGATAGTAAACCACATTGAGATATGAAATGGATCAGGTAGGGTGTTGAGAAAACCCTAGCAGGGCCGAGCGGGCACGGCTCCTCTCCTCAGGAGAGGAGA
>CAYGBF010000377.1:0-6304 GCA_964348035.1 uncultured Eubacteriales bacterium
TCTATGATTATGAAAGCAGTGCAGAGGAATACTATCAGATCCGTGCTAGAGATCTTGAGACCGGAAAAGATATAGTGCTCCTGCGTCATCCACCTCACGATAACAACCAGCTGGCCCTCTCACCTGACGGTAAACAATTGGCTCTCATGCTCCGCGAAGAAAAAAACATGAGGATGGTGAAGGTGATGCCGACAGAGGGGGGAGAACCCGTGGAACTGCACAGGTTTGAGCTTAAAGGGCGGGAGATCGTCAGTCTCGATTGGTCCCCTGACGGCCGTTACATATATTTTCCCAAACCCACTCCTGAAGGACAGGAGCTGTGGAGGGTTCTTGCTCGAGGAGGGAATGCAGAGAATCTGAAATTGAAAATGAGGCGGTTCATTAATCTGAATATTCATCCTGATGGTCAAAGGATTGCTTTTGCCTCGTATGTTTACGATGAGATGCAACCAGCGATATGGGTCATGGAGAACTTCTTACCTGAGTTGGATAAAAAGAAATAAACGAGAATTTTTTCTTGATTGACTCGTCCACATAGTAAAAAAGAGATCTATTTCCCTTCGAACTAATTCAACATCGGATGCAAAAATTGGCATACAGCCATACATATTGTATGGTTGTATGTATGAAAGTGAAGACGACACTGAAGATCGACGATTTTGTCATGGCTCTTCTGAAGAAGGAGGCAGTCCGCCGAAATTGCACGATGTCAGAGCTCGTGGAATCTGCTCTTCGACTCCTGCTCCAACCTGAAAAACCTCCAAAGAAAATCCCTCCTCTGCCCACATTCAAGATTGGAGGACCGCTGGTGGATATTGCTGACCGAGACGCCCTCTTCCAGGCGATGGAAGGCCGGTAGTGTTTGTCGTCGATACCAATATTTTAGTCTATGCTGCAGATAGCGACTCGAACTTCCATCCCCGCTGCTATGATCTCATCGAGGAATGGCGCAGGCAAACTTCGGCCTGGTATGTGACATGGAGCATTCTGTATGAATTTCTGCGAATAAGCACACATCCGAGAATTTTCCGCAAGGCTTGGAGCTTCGTCGAAGCCCTCCTCTCCTCACCTGCCCTGGGAATTCTTGTCCCTGCCGAAAGGCATGCTGACGTGGCTTTGGAAGTTATAAAGAGAATGCCGTCTTTGAGCGGGAACCTGCTGCATGATGCCCAAACGGCGATCTTGATGCGAGAACATGGAATCACCAGGATTTTCACCAGAGACACTGACTTCCATCGATTTTCTTTTCTAGAACCGGTTGATCCAACGGCCTGAAGACCTCAAATGTCATCTGTTTTCCTACGACAAAATAATTGAAACAGCTTCTTTACTTCACTAGACTTAGAATGGAGATGAAACTGGGGATACAGAAAAAGCTTTTCCAATACAACAAACTCTACTTTTTTTAGGAGTTTTAATGATGAGAAGATTAATGTTAATTCTAATTTTAGTCATATTGTCTATTCCTGGCTTCAGCTCGGCCCAACAAAGGAGCTTTGGTTTAGGTATTATTCTGGGTGAACCGACTGGGATCAGTTTTAAGAGTTGGACGGGGAGCAAGACCGCGGTAGACGGGGGAATAGCCTGGTCTTTTGAGCACGGGGGATCATTCCATCTTCATGTCGACTACTTGATCCATAGTTTCCGCCTGATGGAAGTCGAAAAAGGTCAACTCGCCGTTCACTACGGCATTGGAGGCCGAATCAGAACCAAGCACAGGGAAAGAGTTGGGGTTCGGATCCCAGTGGGCCTCTCCTACTTCGTCGAAAAAGCACCGGTAGAGATTTTCCTAGAATTGGGCCCCGTTCTTGATCTCGCTCCGGCCACAGAATTCCGAATGACAGGTGGGGTTGGCTTCAGATATTATTTCTGAAAAAAAAGGAATCATTCCTTTTTTTTCCCTTGATTTAAATTCAACATGGTATAAAATCTTTTTTTCTATCTCTTTTTTTTTGCCTACGACAAAATTAGTACCGATGAAGAAATTTTTTTTGGTTCTGACCGTTATCATTCTGTTTTTCGCTGGGAATGCGACGGCTGAAAACCGCGGTTTTGGTTTAGGCCTTATCATCGGTGAACCTATCGGATTCAGTTTTAAGAACTGGACGGGAAGCAAAACTGCTGTTACCGGAGGGGTGGCTTGGTCGATCGTCCACGGCGGCTCCCTCCATTTCCATGCCGACTATCTGATTCACAACCACCGTCTCGTCCAGGTCCCGGATGTCAAGCTTTTCCTGTATTACGGTATCGGGGGGCGGATCAAGACAAGACACCAGGATCGGGTCGGTATCCGTTTCCCCGTGGGTTTGTGCTATGTATTCGAAAAAATCCCTCTGGATGTATACCTTGATATCGTTCCGCTGCTTGATTTGACTCCTGATCGGGGAACAGAGTTGATGATTGGATTAGGTTTTATTTATTATTTCTAATAAATGGGGACGGTCCTATTTTATTCCTAATCTGGATTCCAGCCTCCGCTGGAATGACAGGAAGAAAAAAATAGGACCGTCCCCATTCTTTCCCCATTCTTATCTTACAAGAGTGTAGGCGTCTATCAGGTAAAAACACAGAAGATAAAATAAGATTAAACAACAAAATATCAAGGCCTTTAACGACATTCGTTTCTCTAATTTTTTATAGATCCCTAGAAGCAGCTGATAAATGGCAAAGACTTCGAGGGCAAAGGGCATGAATCCCGTATACCCGAAAACGGGCATCTGGAACACTCGACAGAAATTTAAATACGAAAGCGTGTATTCCCAGTGAGAGCCGGCCCAGAAATTCCAAAATTCCCAGAAAAAACCGGCCACGAGTCCGGCCAGAACCCAGCTCCATATTCTCGACCAATCCCCTTTTTCCTGATCGACAAGGAATGCCTGATTCTGGAGCCAGTAATTCAGAGGTTCAAGCAGGAGGATGAAGCACAGCCAAACAAGAGGAAAAAAGAGGTCCGGCCACCGAAGACCTAAAAAAACAAACAGAATTCCGAACAGGACAAACACCTTTAGAATTATGGGAGTGGCTTTGAATCGGAAGAGCGCGAATCCCCTGCCCTTCATGATTCCCTGGATAAAAAAGGAAATCTCCCTGATCGCCGGAATGACGGTCGCGTAGGCGATGAAGTAGCCCAACCATCTTTCGAAGGTGCTGGAAGGAAGGTCATGGTAAGACCAATTCTTTAACCTCAGGTTAAAAAGTTCAAATACAAGCCAGACTAGGACTGAGATAAAGGCCGAGAAAAGAAACACCCTGGTCGACTCACTCAAGGGCGAGGATTTGTGCTTCCGGAAATTCAGGCTGTCCAGGAAAAGGATGAAGGACCACCAAGCAAAGCAGTAGAACCAGGTTTTCATGAAAGGACTCTGCAGGGCGAGAAGGACGGCGGCAAAAAGGAATAAAACAAGACCCAGGTATAGGTTCAGGCGCAGAATTCTCTGTTTCATCCCCAGGTAAAATAGCGAAAATCCCCCAAAAAAGCAAAATCGGGGGTCAGAAAAATTGACGGTAAGAAATTTATTTTACTGGATCCCTGCTTTCGCAGGGATGACAAGAGGGATCAGGCAAAGTCTGAGCCCCCAAAATTTATTGATAAATGCAGAGCCATCATTTATATTAGATAAGAGAGAAGGAGGAATCCGATGAGAAGATACGGTTTTATCTTAGGCATCATCATTGTCGTGGCCGCCATCTTATTCATCCTGAGCAAGGCCGGCTTGATAAAAACCCTTTCCCCCGATGAACTGAAGTCTTCGATCGAGCTCCAAAAGGTGGAAACGAAATGGGTGTCAAAATACTATCAACCGTGGCCGCCCAAGCTTACCCTCGTGCCGGCCATCTCTTTCCGGGTGAAGAACCTAACGGATAAGCCACTCCGGTATATCAATTTCAACGCCAATTTCAGGTTCATGGATGATTACGAGAATTTAGGAGACTCCTTTTTGGCCGCAATCAGGAATGAACCCATCCCCCCCGGTGGACTGAGCGACCCGATCCTCCTCAAGAGCAATTACGGTGTGGAAGGAAAAACTCTCGCTTCGTTCAAAGACAATCCTCATTGGAAAACTGTCATCGTCAAGCTCTTCGTCCAATCCCGAGGATCCCAGTACGCAGAGCTCGGCCAGTGGGAGATTTCCCGAAAAATCGACTTCAAAGAACCCGAACCAGTGGGTATAAAGAAGAAAAAGGAAACCGAAAAGAAATAAGGATAAACTTCTGTTTGACCCACTCCTGAATCTCAATTCTAGGGAAACCAAGAATGAGTGAAATCATACCATCGAGATTCTTCCTCACCAAAGGAAAAGGGCAGCACAAAGAGAAACTCGCCAGCTTCGAGGATGCCCTGCGGACAGCCGGAATCGCTCCCTTCAACCTGGTTAAAACATCAAGCATCATCCCCCCTCGCTGTCGTTTGATACCTAAAGATGAGGGGCTGGAGCTTCTCAAACCCGGTCAGATAGTCTTCCTCGTTATGAGCGAAGCCGCCACCGATGAATCCCATCGCCAGATTTCATCATCGGTGGGGGTGGCAGTGCCTAACGATCCCGACCGCTACGGTTATCTCTCGGAGCATCACGGCTACGGCCAGAACGAGAAAGAGGCCAGCCAGTACGCTGAGGATTTAGCCGCTTATATGTTAGCAACCACACTGGGAGAGGACTTCGACATCAATCAAATCTGGGATCAAGACAAAAAAGTCTACAAAATATCGGAAAAGGTTATCGTCCGGACGAGAAGTATCACTCAGACGGCCAAAGGAAAAAAGGGGCTCTGGACAACAACCATCGCCGCTGCCATTTTTATCACTTAAACCGCCTCATCTTGTTTTCTGCTGGAGAAACTTCCTGTTTATTCCTATTTATTCATAAGCCATAAGCAATCAGAAGTGACATCCCTGGCGCCCGTTCCCACGGGCACAAGCCCTCAGGAACAAACCTGGATTCTTGCCTCCGCAGGAATGACGATAAGGAGCATATGCGGAAAGGCCTTGAAAAAGAACTATTTTGGATTTTTTAGAGATTTTGATTAAAATTCAAGGGATTCGGGTTTAAGATTTTAATATAGCTTCTTTCTTTAAGCTCCTCGAGAAACTTCTCAAGCTCTTCTTCCCTTCGTTCTGTGAAAATCTTTTCTTCGACTTCCTTTTTGACTTCTTCGAAAGACTTGAGGCGTCTTTCCTTCTTTTCCTCAAGGTACAGTAGATACCAGCCATCCTGCACTTTGAGCCACGGAGTTGTTTCTCCAGTTTTCAACTTCATGACCGCATCTTCCAGGTTTTTCGATAATTCGCCTTCCTTGAAGGTTCCCAAATCCCCTTGGGATTCTTTCTCTGGCCCTTCAGAATAAGCACTGGCCAAAGAAGTAAAGCCCTCACCAGCCGCCACCTTAGCACTTATCTCCTGTTTCAAGTTTTCAGCCTCTTCACTGGTCCTCTGTTGGTCAGAAACATAGATCGCCTTCAGCTTATACTCTACAGGCTCTGTAAATTCCTCGGGATGGGTTTTGTAGTAGTTGACGACATCTGAATCATCGACGACGATGTTCCTGTCTACCTCTGTCATGATGACACCCTGTCTCATGATGTTATCTTCCATCTGGCTCTTCCAGAGTTCAAAATCGACTCCCTGCCGGCGCATCAGGAGCATCAGCTCCTCATCGGAATCTATCCCGTTTTGTTGCTTGAGGTTGTCGATCGTCAATCTAAGCTGTTCGGCTACGTTTAATCCTCTCTTCTTAGCCTCCTGGAGCAGCAGCAGGTCTGTGATCATCGACTCCAGCAGTCTCTCTTTCACAGCGTCGTACTGTTTCTGAAACTCTTCACCCTGCAACTGGGAGCGAAGCATCTGATAGAGCTGATCATGGGCACTCTTGAAATCAGAGAGAGTGATGATGTCGTCGTTGACGATGGCCACGATGGATTCGACCACCTCCTGTCCAGACAGAACGACTGAGGCTGTACAGATCAGGATGAGAAGGCTGAAGACCATAAATTTTTTCATCAGCTGTTCCTTTGATAAAGAAAGGACAGGTTTTGAGGATAGAAACTCCAGATTGTCCTCTCTTTCAATTCCGTTAGATGTTGGAGCATGAATTGTTTTATCTTCTGGTCAACGATTTTCAGCTTTATGGAAGGCGCCGCCTCCTCGAGGGAGATTAACTCCGGCTCGTGGCGTTTGTCCAACCTGAAGATATGATAACCGTAGGAGGACTCGACAACCTGACTCGTATCTCCTTCTTTCAAGGCAAAGATAACTTTTTCCATCTCGTAGGGGAGCTGTCCCATCTCGAAGATGCCCATCTTTCCTCC
>CAYGBF010000378.1:0-3097 GCA_964348035.1 uncultured Eubacteriales bacterium
TATTTTTTCCGACTGACAATGAGAATGGACAATAAAGAGATCAACACCGCCCAGTATTTTTTCTCGACTGAAGTGACCATCTCCAAACCCAAAGAGCCACCGATGATGTTCCCGGCTTCGTAAGCCGCACAGCCGAAGGTGATGGAGGAGAGAGTGAGGATGATGAAGGCCGCTCTCGCTAGAGTTTTTTTGGTGAATCCTCGAAGAGCCTGGGCTAGGTCGTATCCCGAACCCAAGGCCAGCCTCCCCGTCATTTCCTGGAGGATGATCGTGGTTACCGTGGCGAACACAAGGGCATAGATGAGAGCATAGCCAAATCCAGCACCAGCCATGGAGCAGGCAGTGACTGTTCCGGGCCCTATAAAAGCTGCGGTCACCAGGAACCCCGGACCAAACGAGGACTTTTTATTCTTTTTGTCCATAGCCCCCGCCACCGGGCGTTTCTATCCTTAGAGTATCGCCCGGTTGGACCTTGATGTTCACCTTGGAACAGAGACCTTTCTTTTGATCCTTTGAGTACAGGGTATTCCTTCCCTTTTTTCCATCGCCGCCACCCTGCACTCCGTAAGGGGCAAACCGCCGCCTCTCGGACATGATAGACACCTGAGTCGGCACAGAAAATTCATACTCGCGGATGATGCCCTCACCCCCTCTGTTTTGTCCTTTTCCCCCAGAGCCTTTCCGGAGGGCATAGGTCTTAATCCGCAACGGCAGGTAATTTTCGAGCGCCTCGAGGGGGGTGTTAAGGGAGTTCGTCATGTGGGTATGGACACCGCTCAATCCAGGCACGAAAGGGCTCCCTCCCATACCGCCGCCGATGGTCTCGTAGTAGGCAAAATTCTGTCTCCTCTCAGGATCATACCCCCCGAAGGCCACGTTGTTCATCGTCCCAGAGCTTCCGGCTGGAATCTTGTGTGGAAGGGCCTTGGAAAGAGCCCCTAAAAGGACATCGACAATCCTTTGGGAGGTCTCCACATTCCCCCCGGCAGTGGCAGCCGGATACTGAGCATTGACCACCGATCCTTCAGGAGCCTTGATCGTGAGAGGCTTCATCAATCCCGTATTGAACGGAATGTCTTCTTCAACGAGCGAACGAAAGACATACAGGACAGCCGAGAAGGTGACCGCAAAATTGGCATTAACACCCCCCTCGACCTGCGGCGATGAAGGACTGAAATCGATCAGGGCAAGGTTGTTTTTGATGTGGATTTCAGCTCCGATTTCGACAGGATTAGAGCTAATGCCGTCGTCATCCATAAAATCAGAATAGGCATAGATTCCATCGGGAATATCCTTAATGGTCTCTTTTAGAATCCTCTCCGTATAATCCTGGATGAGATGGGTATACCGGACGATTTTCCTTAACCCGAATTTCTTGACAGCTTCCTTCAGTCGCTGCAGGCCTTTGGCATTGGCTGCCATCTGGGCCATCAGGTCACCCTGTCGTTCCTCCGGTGTCCGGACGTTGGCCAGGATCAGGTTGAGGAGGCCTTCTTTTAATTTTCCTTTTTCGATGATCTTTATCGGGGGAATGATCAACCCTTCTTGAAAGATTTCTGTGGCCAACGGCATCGAGCCTGGAGTCATGCCTCCCACATCTGAGTGATGCGCGCGGTTGGCGACGAAAAACACCAGTTTTTTCTCGGCAAAGAAAGGAGAGATGCAGGTGATATCCGGAAGATGGGTTCCCCCCTTGTAGGGATCGTTGAGGATGACCAAATCTCCTTCTTCGAAGCGGCTCACTCCCATCGCCGCCTGGACAGACAGAGGCATCGCCCCTAAATGGACAGGGATGTGCGATCCTTGGGAGAAAGTCTCGCCCTTCTGATTAAAAAGAGCGCAGGAGAAATCTTTTCTTTCTTTGATGTTCGGGGAAAGAGCTGTTCTTCCCAGAACGACTCCCATTTCTTCCGAGATGGACACGAAGATGTTCTTGAAAAGCTCAAGCTCGATAGGGTCAAACTTTACCATCAGATCACTTTCCCTTCCAAAGGATCAGGTTGAGAAAACCATCAACCTCGACTTTAAACGAGGGGGGGAGAAAAGCAGTGGATTCAGGGTCGATGACGAGAGCGGGCCCCTTAATTCGGTCACCCGGTCGGAGCAGATCTCGGCTGAAAACTGAAGCGGAATACGACTTCTGTTTGTGATGAAGAGTCTGTGTTTTAATCACTGCTCGCGCCGCTTTCCCGTCTCCCTGGGGGTGCTTCTTTAACCTGATTTTTTTGCTCCGACCCACGGCTTTGATCCTGACGTTGACGATTTCAACCTCCTTTTGGGGATGGTGGTAGGAGTAGAGGTTTTGATGAGTGTTGTGGAAATTTTTAACGAAATTTTGCCCGTAAGGGATGATTATTTCGTAAGACTGTCCCCAATACCTGAGGTCCAGAAAAGGGAGAATTTTGATTTTTTCAGGGGGAAAACCCTCATTGGCCATGTCCTTAAGGCCCCTCTTTACCAGTTTATCCAACAGGGCTTGAATTTCTGTTCGGGACGTCTTGTCAGCGGATTTAAGGAAAGAATGGGAATAGTCCTTGATCGAATCGGCCAGCAGCAGTCCCAGGGCTGAAAGGACTCCTGCATTCTTCGGGATGAGGACATTCGCTATCTTAAGATGCTCAGCGATTTCTGAGGCATGAAGACCTCCGGCACCGCCGAAGGAGAAGAGGCTGAAATGTCGGGGATCAAAGCCGCGTTCGATGGAAATCAACCGGATAGCTTTCTCCATGTTGGCGTTGGCGATTTCGATGATGCCTTCCGCCGTTTCCAATGGAGTTTTGCCGATTTTTTTGGCCAGACGTTCGATGGCTTCATGGCTTCTCTCTGGAAAAATTCTCATCTTGCCCCCGAGGAAAAACTCGGGATCTAGGCGTCCAAGGACAAGATTGGCATCGGTCACGGTGGGGTGATGTCCGCGACCGTAACAGGCCGGTCCGGGACGAGCGCCAGCACTCTGGGGACCCACCCGCAAAGACCCGCCTTGATCGAGATAGGCGATGGATCCCCCGCCCGCGCCGACGCTGTGAATGTCGATCATCGGTAAACGCACCGGAAAGTCGCCCACCCGACCTTCGCTCGTTCTTCTGATTTTCCCGTC
>CAYGBF010000379.1:0-2437 GCA_964348035.1 uncultured Eubacteriales bacterium
TTAGAAGAGATGGAATTGGCCTTGAAACGTGGAGCCAGGATTTATGCCGAGCTCGTAGGCTACGGGATGAGCGGAGATGCCTATCATGTGAGCGCGCCCAGTCTGGATGGGGAGGGCGCTTATCAGGCGATGAAGAGAGCCTTGGACGATGGAGGCGTTCCTCCAGATGAGGTGGACTACATCAATGCCCATGGGACCTCGACTCCGTTCAACGATAAGATTGAGACCCTGGCGATTAAAAGATTGTTCAATGAGCATGCTTCAAAAATCGGGATTAGCTCGACAAAGTCGATGACGGGACATCTTCTCGGAGCTGCTGGCGGAGTCGAGACTGGGATTGCGGCCTTGTGCCTCAAGAACCAGATCATGACTCCGACGATAAACTATGAATTTCCTGATCCTGAATGTGATTTGTATTATGTTCCCAACCAGGCCCGTCAGGCAGAAATCCGGTATGCTCTGAGCAATTCTTTTGGATTCGGAGGAACAAACGGCACCCTTCTTCTTGGAAGGTTCAAGGAATAGAAGGGACGTTTTTTTGCTGGGGAAGCGAAGCGCAAGCGGAGAAAACCCAGAGAGAGGGGCCTTTTAGGGCCGGGCCGCCTCCTCAGACGGCCAAGGAATAAAATATATCATAACGCGCTCCTCTCCCCTGCCTTTGGGAATCGTTTCATTCTGAAGGCTCTGCCTCCTTCCTAGGGACATGAGGCAGGATCAAAAAGGAGGTTTAATTGAACATCTACGTTTTTGTCAAGCGGGTTCCGGATACAGAATCCAAGATCCGGATAAATCACGAGGCGAATGCTATCGTCGAGGAAGGATTAGCCTTCGTTCTGAATCCTTATGATGAGTATGCCGTCGAAGAAGCTCTTCGTCTTCGAGAGGCCAAAGGCGGTCAGGTGACGGTCTTCTCAGTCGGGACGGAAGAGAATCTGGTCATCCTAAAAAAATGCCTGGCCATGGGAGCTGACGAGGCTGTTTTAATCAAGGACGAAGCCGGAGAAACCTACGATAGCCTAAGGACAGCCAGGATCGTTGCCGAAGCCCTCAAGAAAAAATATCCTGATTATTCACTGCTCCTTTTCGGCAAGCAGTCCGTGGGCGCCGATAACGCCCAGATTCCGGCTATGGTCGGGGAATTATTAGGCCTGCCCCAGGTAAACGTGGCCACCAAGTTGGAGATTGAAGGCAACGGAGGTGAGGCCCTGAGAGAGATCGAAGGAGCTTCAGAGAAAGTGTCGTTCTCATTGCCGGCCGTCATCAGCGCCCAGAAGGGACTGAACGAGCCCCGTTATGAGACTTTGAAGGGCATCATGATGGCCAAGAAGAAGGAGATCCCGGCGGTCACGGTCCAAGAGTTGGGATTAAGCGAGGAAGACTTGGCGGCTCGATTGGCTATTGTCAGGATGGAAAGTCCACCCGAACGTGAGGCCGGAAAAATCATAGAAGACGAGCCGGCTGAAGCCGCCAAGAAGCTGGTCGAGTTTTTGCATCACGAAGCTAAACTCATCTAAAGGAGGACAGGAATGATTCTCGTCAACATAGAAATAAGAGACAATGATATAAAGAAATCCTCTTTCGAGGCTCTCTCCGAGGGCAAAAGGAAGGCCGATGAGCTGAACACCGAAGTGGTGGCTGCGTTGGTCGGGCACAACCTTAAGCCCCTGGCAGACAAGGTCTTTCCTTACGGAGCCTCGAAGGTTTATCTATTAGAAAACGCGCTGTTTGCTCATTATTCTCCTCAGGCCTTTGCTCAGGCCCTCGCTTCCTTGGTTGAGGAGATACAGCCAGAAATACTCTTCTTCTCGGCGACGGCCATGGGAAAAGATTTAGCTCCCCGATTGGCCGCCAAACTCGGGGTGAGTCTCGCCTCGGATTGTATTCAGACAGAGATCAAGGAGGGCCAGCTCGAAGTCGTCCGCCCGATCTACGCTGGGAAGGCCCTCCTGGCCCTGCGTTTTAAATCCTCTCCCCAAATCGCTTCCCTCAGGCCGAATGTCTTCCCTATCCTGGAGCCATCAGGAGGGAGCGGAGAGGTTATCCAGAAAGACATCATCGTCGCTGAGGAGGAAATCAAGGGTCGTGTGGCCGAGATTGTAAGAGAAGAAGGAGCCGAGATGGATGTCACAGAGGCAGACATCGTGGTTTCTGGCGGCCGCGGGTTGAAAGGGCCTGAAAATTTTGACCTCATCCGTGAAATCGCTTCGCTTCTTCCTCATTCCGCAGTCGGCGCATCCCGGTCTGCGGTCGATGCGGGATGGATCGATCATCAACACCAGGTCGGCCAGACAGGAAAAACGGTTTCCCCGAATCTGTACCTGGCCTTCGGTATTTCAGGGGCCATCCAGCATATGGCTGGGATGTCTTCATCGAAATACATCGTGGCCGTCAACAAGGATGTGGAGGCCCCTATATTTAAAGTGGCAGACTTTTGTGT
>CAYGBF010000380.1:0-12473 GCA_964348035.1 uncultured Eubacteriales bacterium
AGAATCTTAAGCTTGCGGTGGAAGCTGGTTTCGCGGATCTCGCCCACATACAGCAGGACGAAGATCTTGAAGGCGTCAGGAAGACTCCAGAATTCGCGGACATCATAGAACTCTTAAAAAAAAAGTAAATATTTGAATATTCCTTTACGCATTCGTTCGAAGGATTTGTCAAGGAGATGAAACGTAAACTCGAGATCGGGCTTTTGGCTGCGGTTGCTGTCATAGCCGTCGCCGTCTTTTTCTTGATCCAGAACACAAACCAGGAGCCGAGTTCATCATCAGGATCGGGGAGCGAAATCACCATCAGGAACGTAACCAAAAGCGTCATCGGCTACAGTATTAAACCCTATAATTCCTTTAATCCTCCTGAAAACAAGCGTCTGGAGGTGGCCAAGATTCATAGATTCTCTACTCAAGCCCAGATGGACATCTCGTACGAACAGCTCGGAAAAGTGGTGACCCGTCACCTCTCTCCTGGAAAATCCTATTCCTTCAGGTACGATGAGAACAACTTGATCCATATTTATGAGGGGTCACACGGGAGGGAGGATGCCGTTGACCTTGCACCCTACGTGACCACGCCGATGGAGGTCGTCGAAAAAATGCTGGAGATGGCCGATGTGGACCAGGATGACGTCCTGTATGATCTTGGCTGCGGGGACGGGCGCATTGTCATCGCTGCGGCAGAAAGATACGGAGCCAGAGGCGTCGGGATCGATATCGATCCCCGAAGGATCGAGGAATCCAAAAAAAATGCGGTCGAGAGTGGGGTAGATGGCCTAGTTAAGTTTTATGTGCAGGATGCGACCAAAGTCGATGTTTCAGAGGCCACGGTGGTTACCCTTTATCTGCTGCCCGAGTCCAACGAGCTGTTGCGTCCAAAATTCGAGAAAGAACTCAAGCCCGGTGCCTATGTCATCTCGCACAACTACAATATCCCAGGGTGGTCAGATAAAGAAGCCGGTTATACCGCAGTAGAAACGCCTGATGGCCAACAGCATACGATTTTTCTGTATAAGCGTTAATTTTAATGAGACTGAAAAAACCCAGAACTGAGAAAGCCCAATGATAGTAAAATATATCATCGCCTGGCTCATCCTGCCGATCCTCGGGATCATAAACGGATCCATCCGAGAATTCGGGTATAAACATCTCATGGGTGAGCTGACAGCTCATCAAATCTCGACTCTGACGGGGATCGTATTCTTCGGCCTTTACATCTGGTTTCTGACGGGCGTTTGGAGGATAGAGTCAGCCGGGCAGGCGGTCGCCATTGGATTGATATGGCTGGGTTTGACCATCCTGTTCGAGTTCGTTTTCGGCCATTATGTCATGAAACACCCATGGAGCAGACTCTTCCAAGATTACAACATTCTTAAAGGAAGACTCTGGGTGTTGGTCCTGGTATGGACGACGATCGCGCCTTACGTATTTTTTAGAATCAGGTCTTAGGCTTTCGCGCGAGCAAGAATCCCGGATGGGAATCCTATCTTATTCTATTTCTTTTCTGGGGTGACATCTACCATATTCTTGAGCTTTTGAGCCAGTTCTTCCGGGATGTTGGCCGAGATCATGACATGATCATCACCAGAGGTGATTTGGACGGCGTTCAGGAGTTCTCCGAGCTCTGGTTTATCGGCGGTCATCGTTGCCCCCAGAGCCTTAAACCCGTTCAGCGTTTGGGCCAGCTGATGGTTCTTCTCTACATCTTCGCTTTCCGCTTTGATATCGACCAGGACACTTTTGCTTTTGTAGTCAAAGTTCATCGTTAAGGCGTTAAAGGACTCCGCGATTTTCAATTGAGGGCTTTGGGAGGTCGGCATATTCATGGCTTCAGCGGGATCGACTATGGCCGCCCAAACGATGGTGCTCTTGTCGGTTCTGCCGAGGAGTGCGGAGAGGGCCTCGTTGTTATGAATATCGTCTTTCCTGCCCTGAATAACGTCGATACAGGATTTGGCCGCGACCGCATTTCCGGCACCGATGTGGGATTCATCGAGCATGACTAGACATTCTGTTTTTCTTTTGTCGGTGAAATAGATTGTGATTCCTTCGTAATCCTCTGTCATCAGTTCCCCTTTGGATTGTTCTTGAATCATGCTGAGGATTTTTTCCTTGTCGTATTCCAGGTTGATGATCACGAGTCCTTCATGATTCTTGGGGGAGACAGGAATGAAGGCTGCCGCAACGTGGTGAACGTCCTTTTCGGGGTCGATTCCTGTTTTTTCGATGAACTCGCCCATCTTCTGAGCTTCATCTTGGATGATCTTACCAGCCATCTCGGTGGCCATTCCCTTGTCGACATCGACAAAAAAGACTCCCTTGGCGTCGACAGGAAACATCTTGAGCATCTCATCGACGGCCGGTGAACCTGCTTCTTCCTTGGGACCGCAGGCCCCAAACGAGATCAGGAAGAGAGCCAGGATGAAAACCAGTGATGTGTTCTTTTTCATTCGATAACCTCCGTTTTGTGTTTTGACTTCCATTTATTAGACTAGAATACTCGAATTATTGCTCCTGTGCAAAGGATTTTAGTTTTCTATCCAGAAGAAACATGGCCTTCATAGCCAATCGTACATCCAGCGGGTCAAAGAGAATTCTCCTCTGCACTGTTTGAGGGCCTTCTTCACTGTGTACTGAACGATCCCTCGGCTCGAGTCATACGGCGGTTCCTGGACTTCTCCTGTATGAAGTTTTTCCAGCAGAGGAATGGCTCGCGGATCCCCGATCTGACCCAGGGCCCAGATGGCTTTGTTTTTCTTCCGGTAGCTGAATTTATCAGATTCGACAAAAGACATAAGGGCTTCCACAGAATCACCTCCAAATTCTTGTTGAGCTTCGGTGCAGATGGATTTGACGCTCGAAAAGATACTGAAGAATGATACAGCCAAGATGGCGGCCAGGATAAGAAAACCGATGGGCAGCCCGATGATGATCGTTTTTTCCAGCGTGGAGTATGATTCCCTCTTTCTACCCATTATCGGCTCTTCCCCTCGGTTTATATCAGGAAGTTCACTCTTAGTAAGGGGCCTCCCCGATACTTTGTTCTAAACAGGAGATAAGGAAGTTAGCCGTCGAGCTCAGAGTTTGTCTGAGACCTTGATATTCTTCTTCCAACGGCGACTCGATAGTCACGATCTTTTTTTCGAGCGAGGCCTGGCCGATGTCGAATTCATAGACGGCCCTGAACGGATCCAACGGACTGGATTTGGGGGTTGTCAACAGGATGATGCCGACGGTGATGATGATGACGGCTGAGGCAGCCACAACAGCAGGAATGAGAACAGGCTTTCGAGCAGAGGGCGTTCTTGACTCAGGGGCTCTCGATAATCCGGAAATGATTTTTTTATCGAGAGCATCGTCGTGTCCCTTGAGAATATCATTCGTATCTTGAGCGCTCCTGTTCATGATTGATTCGCTGAACTCGGCAAACCCCCGGCACGCGGAGCAGCCTCTAAGATGGCGCCGGATAAGGCCGGAGACAGGTTTTCCCGAATCCTGAGCTCGGGAAATGAACCATTTATAGACTGAACAAAACATTTTTCATCTCCTGTTCATAGGACTGACAATTTATGTTCGACCGAAGCCGGACCTTCCAGTCCTTCGGAAGCGGCTTTCAGTTGCATTTTTTTGGCCAGGTTCAAACGGGCCCGATGGAGAAGGACACGGACGGTGAGCGGCCTTTTTTTTAAAACCTTAGCCATGTCCTTGATAGACATATCTTCAGCATAACGAAGCCAGAGGGCTTCATACTCGTGCGGCGGGAGAGTGCTTGCCTGATGCCATAGGTTTTGGGATCGCTCCTTCTGGATCAAAGCGTCTTGAGGGTCGAGTTCATGACTTTTAAACTCGGTGGCCTCTCCCCGCGGTTTTTGTCTCCGGTAGCGGCTGATGGCCTGTCTGACGGCTATGGTGTACAGCCAGGTGGAGAACTTCCGGCGAGGATCGAAGCGGTCGAGGTTTCGGAAAGCTTTGAGGAATGTTTCTTGAGCCAGGTCCTCGACATCCTGGTCAGTCTGGGTCTTGTGGCGGAGAAAGTGGCACAATCGGGCGTTGTAGCGGAAGATCAGTTCTTCAAACGCACCCGCTGAGCCGGCAGCAGCCCGGGTGGCGATTTCTTCGTCTGAAAGATGTTTCATCGAGACGGGTTGATCCATCAATTCGAATGGTTCTCACCTTAATGTAACGGATTTACAGATTAAGATAAAGGAGAAAACTCGTCCATGAAAGATAAGTGAGGCAACTTTCCTTTCTCGGCGATCAGCTTAATGATGTAATCGACTGGGTAGGTGAATCCCATCCGGACTGTACTTCCTTCTGTTTGGACAAAGAGATCCTCGGGAAGCTTTACATCAACCGGGATATCCTCTTTTTGCATTTTGACCAGGGCGATAAGCCCCTGGAGTATCTGCTCCATGTTTTTCGCATCCTCAGGAGTTTGGGTGGAAACGTTGAGATTGAAGGCGAGATCCTCCTGCTTTTCGGCAAAGGTGAAAAGGGCATTGCCCATTTTAGTCAGGATGACGGGTTTAGTCTGCTTTGCCAGCGCCGCAATGTTTTCAACAACGGCGGTCAGGATAGCCCCGGAGGGAGCCTTGTCCAGCAACGATTTCAAAGGAGAAGCGGAGATATCCTGTCCTTTCCCGGCGGCAACGTCCAAAGCGGTCTTGATGGCTTTTTCGCTCTGGGCGAAATACGCGAGCCCCTTCTTGGGGAAGGCTAAAAATTCAGATGATTTTCCGCTTTTTTTAGAAGGTTCCCCACTGTAGATGGTGTACTGATGATAGGGAGCCTCGTTGGGGGTATCAATATTCTTTATCTGGGTGATGATCTGGTCTTCGGTAAAGTTCCCGCTCACACAGATGACGGTCTCTTTCTCATCGACACCCAGCCCGTAGAGGATGATACTCTTGATGTCTTTGAAGGGGTCGATCCCGAACATCATCGATATTTTCTCAGTCTTTTTGTGGAGGTTTCCCATGAATTCTTGATTAAGAAGCTCGGTGTGGAGCCTGGAGGTGGTGTATTTCTGCATATCAAAATGGACGACCCATTTCGCGGCCGCGGGCACGAGCGGTTTTTGAAGGGGAACGGCCAATCCCTCGGCGAAAAAGATGAGAACTAAGACCAAGGCGATGAGGATGATGATTGTCTTTTTCATCAAATTTCTCCTTCTTTTGTAAATTTTTTGATATGTAGGATTTCCAACATCTTCACCCCTTTATACGCTGTCAACCAGGAAATGTTACATGGTGCTTTATAAGCGTACGTTAGTCATAGTCAATATGATAATGACAAAAACAGAGGATGATTTGACTGTTTTTTGGGCATAAACTATAGTATCCGATGCGAAAAGACTGAGAATTCGACTGGAGTACAAAAATGAAGAGAATCATTCCCGAGCATTACAAAATTCATCTCGAGCCAGACTTGACAAAATTCACCTTCAAAGGTAGAGCGGAGATCCTGATGAATGCCTCTGAGCCTGCCAACTCAATCAGCCTCGATGCCGTCGACCTCGACATCCAGGAGTGCCAAGTCGCTCTCGATGGGAGTTATGAAAAAGCGGCGTTTTCAGAGCTCGACCAAGAGGCACGATCCTTCATCATCCAGCTTCCTCAGGAGATTCAGGGGAAAATCGAGGTCCTCATCGAATACACGGGGAGTATCAACGACAGCATGCTCGGATTCTACCGCAGCAGGTATACCGACAAGGACGGCCAGGAGAAATACATCGCGGTCACTCAATTCGAGGAGACCGAAGCCCGGAAAGCCTTTCCCTGTTTCGATCAGCCAGCGCTTAAGGCCACCTTCGATATCGAATACGTTATCGACAGCCACCTCACCGGCATCTCGAACATGCCTATCCAAGACGAGAAAGAACTCCCGGATGGCAAGAAACTGGTGAAATTCCAACGGACGCCGATCATGTCGACCTATCTGCTCTTCTTCGGCGTGGGGGAGTTCGAGATCAAGGAAGATCCCGGCGACGTCTTGCTCAGAGCCATCACGACTCCGGGTAAAATCGAATTGGCTGAGGAGGGGCTGAGATTTGCCAGAAAATGTGTTTCGTTCCTGGAAGACCATTTCGGGACGAAATACCCGCTGCCCAAACTCGATTTGATCGCTGTGCCTGATTTCGCCTTCGGGGCGATGGAAAACTGGGGGGCCATGACTTTCCGGGAAAACCTGTTACTCGTCTATCCCGGAATCACCTCGAGAAAGGCTCGTCAGAGTCTGTTCATCACGATCGCTCATGAGATTGTCCATATGTGGTTCGGGGATTTGGTCAGTCCAGCCGAATGGAAATACCTCTGGCTGAACGAGAGCTTTGCCACGATCTACGGTGAGATTGCCGTGGATCAGCAGTATCCTGAATGGCAAACCATAGAGAGCTTTCTGCTGGAGACGACGGCGGGTGCGCTGAGCCGCGATTCACTGGAAGAGAATTTTGCCGTCGAGCTGGAGGAAGAAGCCCGAATTACAGCCAGCACAGCCCCGATAATCTATGACAAGGGAGGTTCCGTCCTCCGGATGGCCATCGCTTACCTGGGGGAGACTGTGAAGAAGGCCCTCAAGGATTATTTTGAGAGACACGCCTTTCGAAGCACTGAAAGCTCTGACCTTTGGGAAGCCTTCGGCCGGGCCGCTCAAGACGAATCGATCGCCAACATGATGACCACTTGGATCAAACAGCCGGGACACCCTCTGATAGATGTCAAGAGAGAGAATAATATGTTGGTTTTTTCCCAAGAGCGGTTTGCTTACCTCGGTGACAGAAAACATGAGGAAGAATGGGTCATACCTCTGACGATTCTAACCATCGATGACCAACGACAGAAAAAAGTCATAAAACACATCCTCTCCGCCAGATCTGGAAGGCTGGAGCTGGATGATGAGGTTAAGGCCTTTAAAGTCAATCACGATCAAAAAGGCTTTTTTAGGGTGAAGTATGAATCGTCCGAGCTGGAGATGCTGGGACAGCTTATAAATGATAAGTCCATCGGAGGGCTGGACCGGTACGGTGTTCAAGAAGATCTATTTGCCTTAGTCAGGCGGGGAGATGTGAGTATTCTGGAATACCTGGATTATATTAACACCTATTATCAGGAAGAAGATCACCATCTTCCGTTGAGAGGGATCATCAAGAATTTGTCGCATCTCAATCTAATCCTAGAAGGACCGGCGGGAGAAAGAATTAAAGAGGTCGGAAAAAATATGACCGAGCAGATACTCGATAGAATCGAGTATGAGCCTCAAGCTGATGAGTCGTTGACGACTTCAGCTTTAAGAAGCAGTGCCCTGTGGAATGCAGCCTTATTCGGAAGCCAGAGGGCTGTCGATTTTTCTCTGGATCAGTTTGATAAAATGATCAAGACGGGAACGAACATTCATCCTGATATCGCCGATCCGGTGCAGAGAATCACTGCTTACAGCGATAGTCAATCACTCGAAGCTCTCATTTCACGCTTCAAGGCGAGCGATAGTGAACAGGAAAGGATGATCTTGTCCGTAGTCTTCGGTTGTGTCCGAAGAAAGAACATGCAGAAAGTGATTGAATTTGCCCTGGAAGAAGTCCCTCCAAGACTTAGGTATATACCTCTGTATATGATGTCCGCCAATCCCAGCCTGACTCCTGCCCTATGGGAGATGTTCAGGAAGAATCAGAAGAAGCTAGAAGAGCTCCATCCCATTCATCTCGAACGGATCCTGATCGGGGTGATAACCATAGGGGGTTTGATTTATGAGCAGGAGATCAAGGACTTCTTCTCCACCTACGCGCCGGAAAGCATGAAATCCTACCAGAAATATCTCCGGCAGACGCTGGACATGGCCCTGGAAGTGCTGGATGTAAACTTGAAAATGAGAATAAGAGAATAAAGGAGATTACGGTCATGAAGATTATTGATTTAACAGAAGAACACAGACAAGACTATTTTTGTTGTCTCGAGGATTGGGCAGGGGAGATGGAAGAGGCTGGGGACCATAAACAGAACTGGTACGAGGCGATGAATGACAAGGGCTTGGGTGTGAAGCTGGCCGTAGACGACGAGGGCCGAGTCGGAGGCATGATTCAGTATCTGCCGATCGATCTTTCTTTCATTCGGGGAAAAGACCTGTATTTTATCCACTGCATATGGGTTCATGGTTATAAAAAAGGCAGGGGGAATTTTCAGAAGAGGGGGATGGGTAAGGCTTTGCTTAAAGCGGCCGAGGCCGATGTCAAATCAAGGGGAGCCAAAGGGATAGCGGCTTGGGGAATAAGATTTCCCTTCTGGATGAAGGCGTCTTGGTTTAAAAAGCAAGGTTATAAAAAAGTGGATAGAGACGGGATGGTGGTTCTTCTCTGGAAGCCGTTCACCGATGATGCCAGTCCACCGCGATGGATCAGGCGAAGGAAAAAACCAGAAACGACACCTGGTAAGGTCACAGTGACGTCCTTTATCAACGGCTGGTGCCCTGGACAGAACATCGTCTTTGAAAGGGCCAAAAGAGCAGCCTCAGAGTTTGGAGACAAAGTGACCTTTCGAGAGATTAATACATTCGATCGCGATACCTTCCTCGAATGGGGGATTGTCGATGGCTTATTCATCGATAGGAAAAGCGTCAGGACAGGACCTCCTCCCTCATACAAAAAGATCAAAAAGAAAATCGCTAAGCGGGTAAAAAAACTGGGGCGGTAAAGCCCCAGTTTTTTTATTCCTGCGCAGCCTGTGCAGGCAGGTAGCAGGAATCCAGGCTTGTTCCTGCGTAGGCAGGAATCCAGTTAAAAAAAATAGAGCCGTCCCCTTTTATTGACCGGAGGCGGGGGCTGTGGTATAAACATCCGAACCTTTCAGCCATGAAAATCGCAGTCACGGGTGCTAACGGCCACATCGGGTGTAACCTCTGCCGGCAGCTCATAGAGGACGGGCATCAGGTCCGGGCTCTGGTCCACCGGAACGATCAGGGAATAAAGGGATTGCCGATGGATTTTGTGCCTGGGGATTTAATGGATCCCGTCTCTCTATCTCCTCTCGTCGAAGATGCCGAGGTGGTCTTCCATCTGGCGGCGGTTATCTCCATCAAGGCCAGAGACAAGGACGAGATTTTCGAACAGAACGTAGGTGGAACTAAGAACGTAATCAAGGCGTCTCAGGAAGCGCGGGTTCGCAGGTTCATCCATTTCAGCAGCATCCATGCCCTGGTCAGCGAAACTTTGGACCGCCCGATGGATGAGCGTCGTCCTCTCGCCACTCAAGATAAGATTATCTACAGCCGGACCAAAGCGTTGGCCGAAGAGGTCGTGCAGGAGTCCGTCAAAGCTGGGTTAGATGCCGTCATCCTCAACCCGACCGCGGTCATCGGGCCCTATGATTACGCTCCATCCCTGCTGGGCAGGGCCCTGATTCAAATGTATCTCGGGAAGCTTCCAGCTTTGGTTAACGGGGGTTATGACTGGGTCGATGTCAGGGATGTCGTGAAGGCGGCCGTGATGGCTGTCGAGAAGGGAAAAACAGGCGAGCGATACATCCTCTCCGGTCATTGGCAGAACATGCAGGATTTGTATCGTTTGGTCTCCGCATCGAGCCGCAGAAAGGCCCAACGGGTTTCTGTCCCCGTATGGCTGGCCCAGACAGCCCTGCCTTTCCTGAAGCTCTACTGTCGATTGATCGGAACTGAGCCTCTCTACTCCCGGGATTCGCTGACCATTCTCCGGACAGGACACAAGAATATCTCCCATGAAAAAGCCAGCAGAGAGTTCGGCTTCAGCCCCAGGCCGCTGGAACAAACCATGAAGGATACACTCGTTTGGTTTAAGGAAAACGGTTTTTTAACGGCTTAAACGGATTAGATATGACAGAAAATACATTTTATACTCTCGTGTACGCCTGGTTGGGGCTGGGCATCCTCATCTTTCCGCTGCTGTTAAAAATCCCCGCTCCCTACGGCCGCCACACCCGGTCAGGCTGGGGGATGACGGTGCCGAATCATTTGGGATGGTTGATCATGGAACTGCCGGCCCTTGTGGTTTTTGTTTATTTCTTCCTGGTCGGAACCGTAAGTCAAACAGCCGCAACCTGGTTTTTTTTCGCCTTATGGGTCCTCCACTACTCGAACCGGTCGTTCGTCTTTCCTTTTCGGCTGAAGACCGAACAGAAGAGAATGCCGGTCGTCATCGTGTCCATGGCCTTTGTCTTTAATGTCGTTAACGGGTTTATCTGCGGACATTACTTCGGCTCCTTCGCTCCTCGTTACGGCTCAGTCTGGTTTGCAGATCCAAGGTTTCTCATCGGAATCATTTTGTTTTTTTCTGGTGTGGGCCTTAACTGGTATTCAGACCATGTCCTCATCGGGTTAAGAGACTCAGGACAGAAGCATTATTCGATTCCCTACGGGGGGATGTTCCGGTATGTCTCCTGTCCGAATTTTTTTGGAGAGATCATCGAATGGGGAGGATTTGCTCTCATGACCTGGTCCATCCCCACCCTCGCTTTTTTTGTTTGGACCCTGGCCAATCTCATCCCCAGGGCCTTAGATCATCATAGATGGTATAAAAAGCAATTTGAGGACTATCCCACGTCACGGAAGGCCTTGATTCCCTTTTTAATATGAGAGCGCTGCTTCCGGCCTACTGGTGGAGGAAGGCATTTCTTTGGTGAGGGCTTCTTTTATCCGTGCCGGTGTCATCGGGAGCATGAACATCCTGACACCTATGGCATCATAAACAGCATTGGCAATCACACCCCCCATGGCCGTAACGGCCGGTTCCCCGCATCCCTGGGGAGGCATCTCGGGGTTATCCACGAGCACGGTCTCGATCTTCGGCACCCAGGAAAACCGCGGGATCTCGTAGGTGTCGAAGTTCTCGTCCAGAATTCTGCCGCCTTTAAAACGGATTTCTTCGGTCAAACAGTAGCCGAGTCCCATATTGATGCAGCCCTCGATCTGCATCCTGACTCCTTCGGGGTTGATCACTTCACCCGTGTCTTGAGCGCAGACGACGCGTTCGACGCGGATCTCTCCGGCTCTCTTATCAACGTTGACTTCGGCCATGGTCGCCAAATAGGTGCCCAGATAATCCGTGCAGGCTATTCCGTATCCTTTCCCGCTGGGAGCTTTCGAGAAGGACTGTCCGAACTTCTCTGCTGCGGCGTTAAGAACTCTTTTCATCCGGTCATCCTTCAGGTTGAGCAGCCGGAATTTAAGGGGATCTATTCCTGCTGCCTCGGCCATGATGTCTACGTGGGATTCGATGGCGAACACATTGGTGTTGCTCCCCGGACCACGCCAGGCGCCAACACCGAAGGGATGGACTCGGCCGCCGCCACCTCTTCCTCCCCATCCTCCGTAGGAGAGGACGCGGTGGTGGGGGATGTTGTAAAAAGGTTGGGAGCTGCGGCTGCCGGCAAAATAATTATGATAATCCCAGAAGACGATCTGATTCGAGCCGTCCAGACCGGCGCGAATCTGGATGACTGCAGCCGGCCGGAATGTGTCATAGAAGAATTCTTCTTTCCGGCTCCAGGCCACCTGGACCGGCTTTCCGGTCAATTTCGCCAGACGGGCGGCCTCCACGATCTGACGCCCCTGGTTTTTTCCGCCGAAGCCGCACCCAACAAAGGGTGTGATCACCCGGACATTCTCGAGAGGCAGTCCGAGGACGCGGGCCACTTCTCCCTGGGCTCTGAAAGGTGCTTGGGTAGAGGCCCAGACCGTAGCCTTGGCGCCTTCAATCTTGACGACGGCTGTGTGGTTTTCCGAGGGCGCGTGAGCGACGTAGTGATTGAAGTATTCGGCTTCGAATGTTTGGCTGGCCAGAGACTGACCCGTTACTAAGTTTCCTGCTTCTGTGACGACGTCTCCCTCAGGGGCTGAATCTTTCAACCGCTTAAAAATGGTCTTGTTGTCAGGAACAGAGGGTGATGTGTCGAACTGGGCCTTTATCAATCCCAGTGCCCTATCCGCCACATCCCGATGCTCGTGAAGGACAGCGATCAGGTCTTCCTCCTGGATGATGTGAATACCCTTGACTTTCTGGGCAGCGGACGTGTCTAAACTGGTGAGTTTGACTCCGTGAACCGGAGGTCGGAATATCCTGGCCTGGAGCATCCCGGGTAATCGGATGTCTCCGGCGAACTTGGCTTCTCCGGTGACCTTCTGTCGACTGTCCAGGCGGTCGGTGGGTTTTCCCGAGATCGTATGCTTTGAATAATGCTTGATAGGAGGTTTTTTCTCGAGATGTCGCTCGATTTTTTTCCCTTTTGTCAGCTGGCCATAAGAGACCATTTTCTTTGGGTTATCCTTAAAAAAGAATTGGCCATCCTTCGCCGTTAGTTTTTCTTGGGATGTCCCAAAATGTTCTGCAGCCATCTGCAGGAGGACGGTCCTGGCCTCGGCAGCGGCCCGACGTAGAGGAGGGCCAAAATATTTCGTACTTCGGGATCCGAAGGTCCCCGAGTCCCAGGGGCATAAGGCCGTGTCACCGAGAA
>CAYGBF010000381.1:0-8164 GCA_964348035.1 uncultured Eubacteriales bacterium
GTTCGAATCCCACCCTCTCCGCCATAAAATCCTTGGGTAACACCTCGGAGACAAGAGCGGCTTCTCGATCGCGAACAAGGAGTAGTAATGGACACAAGAGATTATGTAGTTATCGAAGATGCCTATGGCGCCAATAATTATAATCCCCTGGATGTTGTTCTCTACAGAGGCAAGCGCATATGGGTCTGGGACGTCGAGGGGAAAAAATACCTTGATTTTCTTAGTGCCTACTCCTCTGTCAATCACGGCCACTGTCATTCCCGTCTTTTCAATGTTATGAAGGATCAAGCCTCGAGGCTGACCATCACCTCCCGCGCCTTCCGGAACGATCAATGGCCCCTCCTTGCTAAGGAACTGTGTGATCTAACTGGCTATGAAATGGTACTAGCTATGAATTCTGGAACTGAAGCTGTCGAGACGGCGGTCAAAGCTGCCCGGAAATGGGGCTACCAGAAGAAACGCATTCCCCAAGATCGGGCAGAGATCATCGCCTGTGACAACAATTTCCATGGTCGGACGACAACCTTGATCAGTTTCTCCACTGAAGCTTTATATCGAAAGGACTTTGGGCCTTTTACCCCAGGTTTCGTCATCATTCCCTATGGGGACTTTGAAGCCCTGGAGGCGGCTGTGAATCGCAATACAGCCGCTTTCATTGTCGAGCCGATCCAGGCCGAATCTGGAATCAACATCCCTCCTCCAGGCTATCTGAAACAGGCCAAGGAGATTTGTAAACAGAACAAAGTTTTATTCATCGCCGATGAAATCCAAACCGGTTTAGGACGGACGGGGAAGCTTTTTTCCTGTGACCATGAACAAATCAAACCTGATATCCTCGTCCTCGGTAAATCCCTTGGTGGAGGGTTCTACGCCATCTCGGCTACTCTCTCCTCTCGGGAAGTTCTGGGGCTCTTCAAACCAGGAGAGCATGGCTCCACGTTCGGGGCTAATCCCTTAGCTTGTGCCGTTGCGAGAGAGGCGATCAGAGTCCTTCAAGAGGAGGAAATGATTGATAATGCCGCCAAACAGGGAAGGTATTTTATAGAGAAGATAAGGACTCTCAAAAGCCGGCATATCCAGGAAGTCAGAGGGAAAGGCCTGTTAATCGGAATAGAGTTAAAGCCAGAGGCCGGAGGCGCCAGGCGTTTTTGTGAAGCGCTTATGGAGGAAGGACTGCTCTGCAAGGAAACCCATGAGAATGTCATCCGCTTCGCTCCCCCATTGATCATCGGCCAGAAGGATCTTGACTGGGCTTTCAAAAGAGTGCGACAAGTTTTTAAGAACTTGGATTAATAACAGAACTGCTAGATATTGTTTCCAAGCGTCATCCCTGCGCAGGCAGGGATCCAATTCCTTTTTTACTAGACTACGGATTCCACAGGGATGATAGGAGGGGAGGAAAATAAGGACCCTCCTAAGAAGCCTCCACCCAGGTTGTAAAAAAGCCTCAAGTCCTCTATCATTAAAATGTATCATTTTAAAGGTGGTGAAATCATGAAAAAATTAGCATTGGTGGTAGGCCTTGGTCTTCTCTTAGCCACGGCTTGCATCGTTTATGTACCTACCTATGATGAAGAACCGCCTCCAGATAGGGGTGGGTATTATGAGAGAGACTATCCTTCCCGGTTAGATACCTCCTATTTTTATGACTATCTCTCTGGTTATGGCTCCTGGATTTATTACTCCCCCCATAACTACGTTTGGGTGCCTCGAGTGACCACATACGGGTGGCGGCCTTATACCTACGGGCGTTGGGTTTACACAAACTACGGCTGGACATGGGTGTCTCAGTTCGAATGGGGCTGGGCTCCGTTCCACTACGGCCGATGGGGTTGGGATGTGGACATCGGCTGGTTTTGGGTCCCGGGGACAGTCTGGGGACCCGCTTGGGTAACTTGGAGAAGAGGCGACATGTATCTTGGCTGGGCTCCTTTACCCCCAGATGCCCGTTTTATCCTAGGCGTGGGAGTTAATGCTCTCCCGTACAGATTGCCGCTCTCTTTTTGGGTGTTCATCGAGGGACGCCATTTTATGAACGACGGCATCTACCGCTATACCCTTCCGTACGAGCGGGCGACGACAATCATCAACTACACGACCCTTCATACGAACATCGTTGTCCAGAACCAGAGGGTGATAAACAGAGGCTTCGGAGTCGATTATGTGGCCCGAGTCACCAAAAAGCGGATTACACCTTATGAGCTCAAAAACGTCAATAATCCGCAGACGGCAAAAATCCGGATGAAAAACCTGGAGGTGTACAGACCCACGATCAACACGAATGAGAGGGCCAAGCCCAAGACCATCATCAGAAAGTCCGAAGCCAAAGAGAAAATCATCATCCGACGAGATGATATTTCGACAGCTGAGAGAGAAAAAAGGATTCGGGAGGCTCAAATTCGTGAGGAGAAGCTCCTGATTGATACCCAAAACAAAGAAATCGCTGATCTAAAGAAAAAACAGGATGAGGCAAAGAAGAAAGCCAAGACGACAGCCGAAAAAGCCAAGGTTGAGACAGAGTATAAAAAGAAGCTGACCCAGATAAAAAAGAAGCATGAAACCGAAAAATCTAAGATAAAAAAGAGGCACGAAAAGGAGAAAGATAAAGTCAAAAAGATCAAATCAAAGAAAGTCAAGAAAATCAAAAAGAAATAAACCGAGTCGTTACCCGTTATATTGAATATTTTTTGATCATCTCTTCGGAAATCTTTTCGGGTTTCCCCGTCGAGATGTTGATCAGGACAAAAACAGCATAGCCTTCGGCCGCCACTGCCTCAGTCTCCCTTTTTAAGATCTTGAAATGGACTTCGACACTGCTTTTTCTTATCTCCTGGACCCAAGTCCGGACAATCACTTTTTCCCCGAGGAAAACGGGATTATGGAATTCGATGTAGATGGATTTGGTGGCCCAGGTGTATCCTTTCTTAAAAAATTCTTCCATCGGCATTTTGTAACATCTTCTCATCTGGTCATACCGAGCGAAAAGAACATAATTCAGGTAGACCGATTGGTGGACATGACGGTTGATGTCGATCTCACTCGGGCGGACGGTGATTTCTGTGTCAAACTGAGTGGTCATTGTCCCTCCTTCTTACCGGGCCTGTCCTCGATGAGAGAGTGGCTGCAACAGCAGCCACGAGGACGATGATCCCGCCAACGATGGTTCTCAGAGAAGGCCTCTCCTGGAGGAGAATCAGGGCCAGGACGATCCCGTAAACGGGTTCGAGGGAATGAATGATACTGGCTGTTTGAGCCTTGATGTATCTCATCCCCTTGATAAAAAGTGTGTGGGCGCCCGCCGTGCAGAACACGCCGAGCAGTCCGAGAAGCATCAGATCTTTGGCTGTCAATTCAAACCTGAGAAAGAAGAAGAACGGGATGAGGAGAACTGTGGCGAAGAAATCCTGGAAGAAAGCGATGACAAAGCTCGAATACTGCTGGGAGAGTTTCCGGTTGAAAAGAGTCAGAACGGCAAAAAGTATGCCTGATAGCACACCCCAGAGCACTCCTCGGTAGGTGGAGTTTTCGAGTTGGAATCGGGGGATGATCAGGAAGATTCCAAGGAGACACAGGAAGGCAAAGAAAATATTGATCTTGATCAATCTTTCCCTGAAAAACAGAGGTTCAAAAAAGGCCGTCAGGACTGGATAACAGGAAAAGGACAGAAGGCCGACGGCCACCGTCGATACCTGGATCGATTGGAAGAACGTGATCCAGTGGACCGACAGGAGAAAGCCGAGCCAGAAAAGGAAGACATACGTTTTTGAAGGCGAGATTTTAAAGTTCTCTCTTGAAAGCCATAGGATCAAGGCCAAGGTGAGACTGGCGAAAAAGACCCTTCCCAGCACGATCAAGATCGGGGAGAAGAGGAGCCATTTGCCGAAAAGCCCGGCTAATCCAAACAGGAAGACCGCCCCATGAATTTCCCCGAGGCTTCTCCGGTGAGACATGCTTAACACGATATACAAAATCTGCGGTGCAGGCAACTCTTTATATGAATAAAAAAGGGAACGGATTACTTTACGGGGACTGGTTCCTTTTTGGGAAGGGGGACAGGCACTTTTTTAGGAAAAAAAGAGCCAGACTCCAAAAAGGTGCCTGTCTCCTTTCTTATATTTTTTTTTCTCCTCGTTCCCTTTTTTATTCAGATAAATTATGATAATATACTCTTTAAAATAAGGAAGGTTTCCTTCATTAAAATAAGGAAGGTTTTCCTTCATTTCTCCCTAAAATCTTCAGACACATGACCTATTTAATTTATGCCCGTAAATACAGGCCCCAGACATTCGAGGAGATGATCGGCCAGAAGCCGGTCGTGCAGACTCTCCAAAATGCGATCAAGAACGATCGGGTGGCCCAGGCCTATATTTTCTCGGGTATGCGGGGGGTGGGAAAAACAACCGCCGCCCGCATCCTGGCCAAAGCCCTCAACTGTCAACAGGGGCCAGCACCGACTCCATGCAACAAGTGTGAGCAGTGTCGGGCCATAAACGAAGACCGCTCCGTCGATGTTCTCGAGATCGACGGTGCTTCCAACCGTGGAATAGACGAAGTAAGATCGCTTCGTGAAGGAGTAAAGTACAAACCAATCCACAGCCGTTTTAAGGTCATCATCATCGATGAAGTCCACATGCTGACCCGGGAAGCCTTCAACGCCCTCTTGAAGACGTTAGAAGAGCCTCCTCCTCATACGACTTTTATTTTTGCCACGACGGAATTCCATAAAGTTCCGGCCACGATCAAATCACGCTGTCAGCATTTTGAGTTCAAAAAGATTTCCCACAAAGACATCATCAACCATCTCAATGATATCGCCGCCAAAGAAAAGATTAATATCACTCCCCTGGGGTTGAACCTGATCGCGGAGGCGGCCGAGGGGAGCCTGAGGGATGCGCAGAGTCTTCTGGATCAAGCCGTAGCCTTTTCTGGGGAGAGCATAAGCGACGATGATCTGAAGGAGATTTTGGGGATCATCAGTCGGGACCTTTTGTTTGCCTTTTCCACAGCCATCATTAGGGAGACACCCGATCAAATCTTTCCGTTGATCGAAGACGTCATAGATAACGGCTACGATCTCCGTTTTTTCTCCAAAGAACTGATCCAGCATTTTAGAAATCTGCTCCTCGTCACAGCGGTCGAAAAGCCTCAGGAATTACTTCCCCTCGGAGAAGAAGATTTGGAGAGGTTAAAGCAGGAAGCAAACAAGTCCTCCTCAGAAGAGATCCTGCGCTATCTCGTTGTTCTGCAGCAGGGTGAGCAGGGGATCCGGTATTCAACCCATCCCCGGATATTTCTCGAAATCCTGTTGGTCAAGCTCTGCCATTTCAAGAAGGTCACTCCGCTCAAGGATATTCTTGAGGAGCTGGCGTTGCTGAAAAAAGGCTTTAAGACATCCAGCGAGGTTCCAACCAATTCTGTCTCATCATTCCAAGAACCAGAAAAAGAGCAGCGAGAGACTCTGTCTCCCCCGGTTACCGTCCAGGAGAGCGAACAAGTCCCTGTAAAAAAAAAAAGAAAAAAAAGATATTTTCAGTGAACTTTTGGATAGGCTCCAGACGGAGAAGAGCTATCTGGCAGCTCTTCTCTCTCAGTTGTCTTCTCATAAATTCAAGGAAAAAGAAACCGAGGAAGGCACCCCTACGCTGGAGATTTTCTTTTCCGGAGGAAAAGAGTTTCTTAAGGAGAAACTCCTGAAGGAAAAAAAGGTCCTTCAAGACATGGCTTCTGATATCGCCGGGTCCAAAGTTGAGGTAAAAATACTGGAGGAAGTCATCGTCGATGAAGAGAAAAGAGATAGAGAGGTCGAAAAAGCCTTAAAGGACCCGACTGTCCAGTATTTCATGGATACGTTTAAAGCCCAGATTCTCTCCGTTGAGCCTGTGAAAAGAACCAAAAAATAAACCGTCGAGAAGGAGATAAGAAGATGAAAGGAGTCGCGAATTTCCAAAAGATGATCAAAACGGCTAAAGAGATGCAGGAAAAAATGCAGAAAGAACTAGCCGAAATGAGAGTGGAAGGTTCGAGCGGAGGAGGCATGGTGACCGTGACCTTGGACGGAACGAAAAGCCTGCTCTCCATCCAGATAGACCCTGAGGTCGTGAACAAGGAGGATGTCGAGATGCTCCAGGATCTGGTCTTGGCAGCTTTCAATGATGCGGGAGCCAAAGTGGATGAGCAGCTTTCCCAGAAATTGGGGGCCATGGCCCCTGGCCTAAAGATACCCGGACTTTTCTGATGATCGATGACAAGCATCCTCTTGACCGTCTGATCGATGAGCTTAAAAAGATACCCAGCATAGGGGCAAAAACGGCTCAGAGGATCGCTTTTTACCTGATAGGTCTGCCTCAAGAAGAAGCAGAAACCCTAGCCAAGGCCATCAAGGATGCCAAAAGCAAGACATTCTACTGTTCCGTATGCAACAGTCTGACGAGTGTCGATCCTTGTCCTCTCTGTGTGGATGAAGACCGTGATGATGAGGTGTTGTGCGTCGTCGAGGAACCGTTCAACATCTCTTCGATCGAGAAGACCGGAATCTACAAAGGAAGATACCATGTTTTGTTGGGGACGTTATCTCCGTTGAAGGGACGCGGTCCGGAGGAGCTTAAGGTTGATGTGTTGATCAAAAGAGTTAAGAAAGGCCGGTTTAAGGAAATCATCATCGCCACCAATCCCACGGTTGAAGGGGAAGCCACGGCTATCTACCTCGCCAAGATCTTAAAGGAATTTTCCCTCAGGCTGACTCGTTTAGCCATGGGATTGCCGGTAGGCTCTGATATGGATTACGCCGATCAGGTCACCATCAAAAAAGCCCTGGAAGGGAGGACCGATTTCACAGAGTGATCCAGCCGGATCACCGTACCTGGTTTAGGCATTCATAGAAACCAAGTTTTATTATACATTAGGAGGCCGCATGAAAGAGACGATCGAAATCCGCTGGCACGGACGAGCAGGTCAGGGAGTTGTCACAGCTGCTGCGACCTTGGCCGATGTGTTGTCTGCCGAGAAAGACATCTATGTCCAGGCCTTTCCTGAGTTTGGAGCAGAGAAGCGAGGGGCTCCGATTCTGGCTTTTAACCGCATCAGCAAAAAACCCATCCGCACTCATAGTCAGGTTTATTATCCAGACATCGTCGTCGTCACTGATCCATCGCTGTTAGGCATGGTGGATATCAGCAGCGGCGCTAGAGAGGATGCCTTTTTTCTGATGAACACCACTTTTGATATTTCTCTTATCCGGGAAAAATTGTCCTTGGGAGAGAGAAATATATATGCTCTAGATGCCTACAGCATTGCCCGAGACGAATTGGGCCGAGCCATCCCGAATGTGCCGATGGTGGCGGCCTTGATGAAGATCACAAACCTGATGGATCTTAAAACATTCAAGGAGAAAGTCAAGATTTCTCTGAGTAAGAAATTAAGAAGCGAAGTTGTGGAGAAAAATTTGAAGACGATCGACAGGGCTGTAAAGGAGGTCTGTGAAGGATGAAAAAAGAAAAATGGAAGGAATTGACAATCGGAACAATTAATCTTGAGGCAGGGAATTCAGTCAAGAACTTAACCGGAACCTGGCGGTCGGGACGAAAACCCCAGTTTATCGAAGAACACTGCATTCAATGCTTTTTCTGCTGGCTGTACTGTCCCCACTTTGCCATTCGGGTTGATGAGGGGGAAGTCAAAGGTATTAACTATGATTACTGCACCGGCTGTGGCATCTGTGCTGTGGAATGTCCTCCTAAGGATAAAGCAATAGTCATGGTCAAGGATGAAGTTAAGCTGGCTGAAAGGAGCGGAAAGTGAGCCCTCTCAAAACGTTAAACGGCAATCAGTCTATAGCCGAAGCCGCCCGGCAGGTTGATCCCGACATCATCGCCGCCTATCCTATCACACCGTCCACGGCCATGGTCGAGACGATTGCTCAGTTTAAGGCCGATGGACTGATCAGCGGCGAGTTTGTCTGTCCTGAGAGTGAACACAGTGCCATGAGTGTCTGTATCGGAGCTGCTTCAGCCGGAGGACGGGTGATGACGGCCACAGCTTCTCAAGGCCTGGCCCTGATGTGGGAGATGCTGTACATCGCCGCTGGGTTGCGGCTTCCGATCGTAGCCGGTATCGCCAATCGATCTTTGAGTGCTCCGATTAACATCCACGGTGACCACAGTGACAC
>CAYGBF010000382.1:0-5207 GCA_964348035.1 uncultured Eubacteriales bacterium
AAAGAGCCAAAAAAGTTTTTTCATATGCCTTATTACACTTTGGGTCGGCCTGTATTTTATGTCTCTTTCATCTCTGTCTGCAGCATCCTCTGACAGCAGGGATACAAACCCGGACTATGATGACCTCTTCCGCCAGGCCCGGGAGATGGCCTTTACCGGGAAGAAGCAAAACGCTCTAGATATCTGTCAGAGTATCCTGGCCAAAAAACCAGATTACCATGAGGTCCGGGTATTTCTTGGGCGCATGTATACCTGGGATAACAAATTTGATTCCGCACGGAGGGAACTGCTGAGGGTTATCCAGAGCCGTCAGGATTATATGGAACCACGGCTCATATTGATCGACGTGGAATATTCGGCCGGTAATGCGGAGAAAGCCTTGCATCTTTGTGAGGAGGCTCGGCGGATTGCTCCCCATAACACAGATGTCCTGATGAGAAAAGCGCGGATATTGATTAAAGAGGAGAGTTACAAAAGGGCCGCCTCCACGCTCAGACTAATCCAGAAAATTCAACCCGGTCATCCAGGAGCGTCTGAGCTGATGGATAGAATTCAAAACACGACTGTGAGATACAGGCTTTCCGCAAGATACCGTCACGATCAATTCGACCGAAGTGACAGCTCTTACGGGCCCTGGCATCTGGGAGCTGTGGAGTTGTCCTCCAAGTTCAGGTTTGGAACTATCCATGCCCGCCTGAATTATGCCAACCTTCGCTCCGGATCCAGGTCCGATTCCGGATTCCAAACAGAGGTTGATGTCTATCCCAAAATTGCCCAAGGTATGTATGCTTACCTCAACCTCGGCTATTCACCGGAGAGTGTGTTTCCTGAATATCGCCTGGGAGGGGAGCTCTACAGGAAACTGGGCGGCGATGTTGAACTGTCTGGTGGATTCCGGTACTTTAATTTTTCGAGTGCTGATGTTTTTATCTACACCGGAAGTTTGAGTAAGTTTCTTAGTGATTACTGGCTTTCTTTCCGGCCGTACTTAACATCTAAACCTTCAGGCTTGTCCTTCTCAGCCGCCCTTTTCTTCAGGAACCACTTCGTCGATCCCGACAATTATGTCGGTTTACTACTCGGTTACGGATCTTCACCCGTGGATGCAGTCTTCCTGGAGGAAATAGAAAGGCACAACTCGTTTCAGGCCGGCCTTGAAATTCAGAGGAAGATTGCCAGGGCTATCCTCGTCAAGATTCGCTTCCGGTACGAGAGAGAGGAATTCCACCCGGACAGGTATGGCGATAGATTCCTGTTTGAGCTAGATTTGGGAAAGCTCGTTTACAGGAAGTATTAAAACGAGAGTGTCCTCTAGGAATTCTGTTTTTTAGATCCTGAAAAATTTTTTCAAACACAACCCCTAGAAGTAACCCCCTCTGTTCCTAATTCAGATCAAAACAAGTTAAGGAAAACTTGAAATATTGTGGAAATTTAGCTAAATAGTAAAAGTAATTTAGAAATGGACTGAGCCTTCACATTTAATATTGTCAGGCATCACTATGAGTTAGTACATACAAGAGGCCGTGATATTTTAAAAACGTAAATCAGAAAAAATGGAACTCACATTACTCATCCTGTACGGTTTAGCTTTGCTCTTTATCTTTTTGTACTCCCTTGTCATGATCAGCCTCGTCATCAGCTACAGGCGATTCCATAGGTTGAACAGCCATGATAAAACAAAACCTGAGCAACTCACCTTGGAGGATGAGAATAGCCTTCCGTTTGTCACCGTCCAGCTTCCGATCTACAACGAAGTCCATGTGGCCGAAAGGATCACCGAGGCTGCTGCGCATTTGAAGTATCCTGGAGATAAATTCGAAGTCCAGATCCTGGATGATTCCACCGATGAGACGGTCCAGAAAGTGGCCCACAAAGTCGACGACCTGAGATCCCAAGGATTTCAGGTACATCATATCCGCCGGGAAAACAGGGTCGGATTCAAGGCGGGGGCACTCGCTCATGGTTTGAACATGGCCAGAGGCGAGTTTATAGCAATTTTTGATTCAGATTTTGTCCCCCAACCGGATTTCTTGCTTAAAACCTTACCTCATTTCCAAGATGAAAAGATAGCCGTCGTTCAAGCAAGATGGGCACACCTCAATCGCGAATATTCACTCCTGACCAAACTCCAGGCCTTCGGATTGGATGCGCACTTCTCGATCGACCAGCTCGGTCGGAATACGAAAGGCTACTTCTTCAATTTTAACGGTACGGCTGGAATCTGGCGTAAAAAAGCCATCGAGAACGCCGGCGGTTGGGATCACGATACTCTGTGCGAGGATCTTGATTTGAGTTATCGAGCTCAGCTGAAGGGATGGAAATTCAAATACCTCGAAGACGTCTCCTGTCCTTCGGAACTCCCCGTGTCGATGAGCGGTGTCAAGAGCCAGCAGTTTCGGTGGAACAAAGGCGGTGCGGAAAACTTACGGAAGTTGGGGATGAGAATACTGACCGATTCAGGTCTATCGTTTAAGACCAGACTCCATGCCTTTTTTCATCTGGCCAGCAGTTCGATCTTTCTCTGTGTGTTCGCCATGGCGATTCTGAGTGTCCCTCTTTTGTTTTTTAAGAATTATTCTCCTCATTTTTCTCATCTTTACTACGTAGGCAATCTATTCCTAGTGTGTACAGTGATCCTGATGATCTACTACTGGAATTCTTACAGATTAAAGGGGCGGAATGTCCTGGTGCGGGTTTCGAGGTTTTTCAGCGATTTTGTTCTCTTCTTCGCGGCCACGATGGGGCTCTCTCTTCACAACGCCATCGCGGTTCTAGAAGGACACTTGGGAAAGAGGAGTGCGTTTGTGAGAACTCCAAAATTCAGAATCCGCTCAAAACAGGACAATTGGTGTGGAAAAAAATATTCTCTCAATCGCCTGAGTGTGATCACCCTAATCGAAGGCCTTTTGTCCTTATGTTTCCTCATCGCCATCTTCAGTGACGTTTATCTGAATGATTATTCTCTCTTTCCGTTACATCTTATGGCCTGTTGGGGATTTGGGTATGTGTTTTATCGTTCTTTGAAGGATTCACTCCAGGCTGGGGTGAGAGCTTGAGAAAGAAGTGAAAATTTTCCTGTGAGCTGTATTAAATCTGTTCTTATCGTCTTGCTACTGATAGTGTTGGCGGCTTGTCAGCAGCCCATCGAATCCGATTTTCTTCTCGGAGGAATCCAGGTCAACGAGGATGACCACGAACACTGGATCAAAACCATGAAGAAAGAGGGATTCAACACCGTGGCCGTCACCGTCTATGCCCACCAAGGAGACTGGGACAAGGACCACCTCTGGTTTGATGAGGAAGCTGAGTATGTTTTAAAGGAAATTCGGATAGCAAAAAAGAAGGGCCTGCGGGTGGTGATGATCCTTCGTCACGCTATCGACCATGCTTTCGAACGAAACCGGTTCCTGTGGCACGGGATGATCATGCCCCGGACCGACGAGCAGGTCCAGAGCTGGTTCCGGCAGTACGGAGAATTTGCCCATCACTGGGCCCGTGTGGCTGAGGAAGAGAGAGTGGACATCCTGGGTATTGCCAGCGAGATGAATGCACTGACTTCCACTGTTCTTTTAGAAGAAATCCCGGTTCTCGAGGAGTATTACTTGAATCCGAAGAAGGCCCAGGAATACCGGGAAGAGGTTCTTGAGCATGCCGATGAGATAAAACCGCAGCACATGCCGGGAAAGTGGGAAGAAAACTACGAGTCCTTACCCGAGTATCTTGATGACCGCCAAAAGACGTTCCGCAACTGGGCCGAGCAGGTCACCTTCGGTGTCGACGTCGAAGCCATGAACAGGCGCCGGAAGCTGCTAGAGGCCGAGTGGATAAAACTCATAGACGGCTTGAGGGATATTTACTCCGGCGGGTTGACTTATGCCGCCAACTTCGACCAGTACCAGGAAGTGACCTTCTGGGACCGTCTCGATTATATCGGAGTCAGCGGCTATTTTCCTCTCCGCGATGAACTGGAAAAGTACGAGGAATCGAAGCTCTACCCGGCTTTAGAGGAAGGCTGGACGAATGTGCTGAGTGAAATGAATTCGTTCCGGAAAGAAACGGGAGTGGTGGATAAGCCAGTCGTCCTGACCGAGCTGGGCTACACCTTCTTGACTGACAGCACCATCCATCCCTGGGCTGCCTTCGGGTTTTCCCTGATCGGAGAAGGGGAGGAAGAAAAGGACCCGGAGCTTATCATATGGGAAAACAGGCCGGTGAATTATCAGGAAAGAGCTTTGGCCATCCGGGCCCTGCGCCAGGCTGTAAAAAAAGTGGATGAGGATCTCCTGAAAGGCATCCTGTACTGGAAGCTGTCCACACTCGAGATACACAAAAGGGAAGAGCCCTTCGTGATGATCCTCGGAACCAAGCCGCCGGACCCGATGCTGGCCGAACTGCTTGCCTTTGTGGAATAAAAAGAAGAGACAGGCTCCAGCGGGTAGCGGGGATCTGGTGATATGAAAAACGTCATTCCAGCGGAGGCTGGAATCCAGTAAAATAAAAATCATCCTCGCTCGTACGGGGTGACAGAAAAAGGAACTTGGTCCCCGCTTCCGCGCGGATGACGAAATGAAGAAATACTATTTTACTGGGTCCCTGCTACCTGCCTCCGCAGGTACAAGCTTCGCAGGGACAGGCTTTGACAACAGATTTTCCTTATGTTATGTATTCCTTCATTGAAGAGGAGATGAAGGCCTTTTGGGATGCTGGTCTTCGATAAATTTATCCTGACTCAAATCAAACACAACCTTTAAAAGGAGGGATCCGCATGTCTATCAAAAAAAGTCACCAAAACAGGAAATGGGCTTTAATCATGGGGGGAGTTTTGCTGCTTTTAACAGGGCTCGTAACTCAAAGTTCGGCCGAATCGATAGAGGCTGACCTGTTTCAACAGCTCAGGTACCGCCACATAGGTCCTCCGGGCAATAGGATGGCTGCTGTCGTCGGCGTTCCTGGAGATAACAACATTAATTATGCCGGGGCCGCTTCAGGCGGGCTGTGGAAGTCCACGGACGGGGGCATCAACTGGTTTCCGATTTTCGACGATCAACCCGTCTCGTCGGTGAGCGCTCTGGCCATCGCTTCTTCAGACACCAACGTCATCTGGGCCGGGACAGGAGAGACGTTTATCCGCAGCAACGTATCGATCGGCAACGGAATCTACAAGTCTACCGATGCCGGGAAGACATGGACCCACGTGGGCCTCGAAA
>CAYGBF010000383.1:0-3019 GCA_964348035.1 uncultured Eubacteriales bacterium
TGACCTGATGCATTTGAATAAAATAACTCAAGTTTTCAAAGTCTGACCCCAGTATTTACTTGCTATCGGGTGGAGATTCTGATATTTTTTTCTCGAAAACACAGCTTCATGATCAAAGACTCTCAGGCCCGAATTTCCCGCATCGAGCGCTGGGGTGATTATTCCCTGTTTTCTTTGGAGTCCCCTCGAATCGCCTCCCGGGCTAAGCCCGGTCAGTGCATCATGGTCCGCATCGGCCCCAATCCCTATCCTTTGCTCCGAAGACCCTTCAGTATCCATGCGGCCGACAAGACTCACCTAGAGATTTTTTTCCAGGTAACAGGAATCGGGACGAGTCTTCTCAGTCAAAAGGAAAAAGAGGATCCTTTGGATATCTTGGGTCCTCTGGGTAAGGGATTCACGACTGGTAAGGAATTGGAAGAAAAAGAGGTGGTTGCCATCGGAGGTGGCAGAGGAATAGCCCCTCTCTACTTTCTCGCCCGGATACTCAGGTCAGAAGGGGCCTCAGTCAAAATTTTTTACGGTGGAAAAGCTCTTGAGGACCTTCCTTTAAGGGAAAAATTCGAAAGGGAAGGTTTCACTCTGTACTGTTCCACAGATGACGGCTCATACGGGTATCACGGACTGGTCAGTGACTATTTTGCCCAAGAACTGGAAAAATTGACCCCTGTTCGCCTGTATTCGTGCGGTCCGGAGGCGATGATGGAAAAAATCGCCATGCTTGCCCGGGGAAAAAACATTCCGGGCGAGTTCTCGCTGGAATCGATCATGGGCTGCGGCATCGGCGCCTGTTGGAGCTGTGTGAAAAGAATAAAGACAGAAGAAGGGGCCCAGTGGACGAGAGTCTGCCTTGAAGGCCCGGTTTTTAACCGAGAAGACATCCTTTGGCAAGGTGAAGAGCTGTGACGGATTTGACCGTTGACCTGGGATTTTTAAAAATCCGGAATCCTGTCTTGGCCGCCAGCGGAACCTTCGGCTACGGCCTCGAGTTTTCACCCTATCTGGATCTCAACCGTTTGGGTGGAATCGTGGTCAAAGGTCTGTATTTTTCTCCCCGAGAAGGCAATCCTCCTCCGCGGCTTTTCGAGACCCAGGGAGGTCTTATCAACGCCATCGGACTCCAGGGCATCGGGGTTAAGAGATTCTCGGAAGAAGTCCTGCCCGAGCTTCGGAAGTTCGACACGCCCATCATCATCAATGTCTGCGGAGAGCGGGATGAGGAGTATGTTGAGGCTGTCGAATTTCTGAACACAACTGAAGGCATCGCTGCCTACGAACTGAATATTTCCTGTCCGAACGTCGAAAAAGACGGCCTCTGCCCGGCTCTGGATCCCGAAGCCACCGGTTCTCTTGTCAAGCTCGTCAAGAAACACAGCTCAAGGCCCCTGATCACCAAGCTTTCACCCAACGTGACCGACATCGTCGAGATCGCCACCAGCGCCCAAGAAGCTGGCTCGGATGCTTTATCATTGGTCAACACCTTCCTGGCCATGGCCATAGACCCAGAAACACGAAAACCTCGTCTGTCCAACATCTTCGGAGGGCTCAGCGGGCCAGCCATAAAACCCATCGCCCTCAGGATGGTCTACCAAGTGGCGCAGCATGTCCGCATCCCTGTGATCGGGATCGGCGGCATCCTTACCGGAGCGGATGCCCTCGAGTTCTTGATCGCCGGGGCTTCGGCCGTCGAGGTGGGAACGGCCAACTTCATCGATCCGGAGGCGACGGTCAAAATCATCGAAGACTTAGAGGCCTATGGTCATGAAAAAGGACTTAAATCCATAAAGGACGTCATAGGGAGTGTGAACGTATCAGAGGAGTAAAGACAATGACATCTCAAGATCGTCTAGCCCAAAGGATTATCATCGCCCTGGATGTGGGCAGCGGGGAAAAAGCTCTCTCACTGGTGAACCAATTGGAGAGGGCGGAAATTTTCAAAGTCGGATTAAAGCTGTTCACGGCCGAAGGCCCCAGTCTGCTTCGAGACATCCACAGTCTCGAGAAAAGGATTTTTCTCGACCTCAAACTCCATGACATTCCGAACACGGTGGCCGGAGCCGTCGAGATGGCTCTCAGCCACGGAGTCCACATGCTCACTCTTCATGCCTCCGGAGGAAAAGACATGATGTCCCGGGCTGTCGAAGCAGCCGCCAAAAGTCAAACCAGGCCGCTCCTCCTGGCTGTGACCATCCTCACGAGTCTAAAGGACGAGGAGTTGAGGACAATCGGTATGGTTTCTTCGGCCCAAGATCAAGTCCTGAGGCTGGCGGCACTGGCTAAGGAAGCCGGGGTAGACGGTGTTGTTTGCTCCCCCCAAGAAATCGATGTCATCCGCCAGGAATTCGGCCCAGACCTTCTGGTCGTGACTCCCGGGATTCGGCCCTTATGGGCTTCCCCGGACGATCAGAAAAGAATCATGACCCCGGCCCAAGCCGTAGAAAAAGGGGCAGACTATCTTGTTATCGGACGCCCCATCTTGGAGGCCCCCTCCCCCAGTGAGGCCTTTCTAAAAATCTATGAGGAGCTAGAAGGTGCGGTAGACTCCTCCCACAGCGAAGATCGCTCCTAAGACGATCGAGATCACGACCATGATCACGATCACCACCACGATGCTGATCACAAAATAACTGACAATCTTATCCTTGGGTGTGTTCATGAGAGGCGTTTGGAATCCGAGGTAAAGGATATAAAGACCATACAGGCTGGCCAACATCACCAAGATACCGAGGAAGGGAACGATATACAAAGCACTCGCGATCCAGTAAGGCGTCAAACAGTAGGCGGCCAGTTTCATGGCGTTATCGGGATTTTTCTCAGAAGAAAAGCTCGGTGCCAAAGCATTGATGATGATGCCGAAGATATAAACAGATGCGACTGAAAAAACGTAAACAATAATTCCTCGGAGGAGTCCTCCGCCAAATCCGTATCTATACCAACCGAGAAACGGAACCTTAAACCCGACCAAGCCAAACCCGATAAACTGGGCCAGGGCAGGAATGGCGGCGAGAATCAAAACATA
>CAYGBF010000384.1:0-7247 GCA_964348035.1 uncultured Eubacteriales bacterium
GACTACCAAAAAAAAACGCAAAAACAGAATCTTCGGAAAAATCACATCACTCAAAAAATCCCTTCCCTTACAGGCTAATTACATAATTTTAGGAGGTGAGGTATGAAAGAATATTTTAAACCGATCACCCGGAGAAAGTTTTTACGAGCCGGAGCCGCGGGTGGTGCGATCGTGGCCACTCTGCCCATCTGGAGACACTTTTCTTTTGCGGCTCCACCAGAAGATTTTCATGTCAATCCTGCCTGTAATCTCTCCCAGGAGACCCTCGATAAATTCATCAAGATTGCCCTGCAGCACGGCGGTGAATTCGCTGAAGTCTACGTGGAATACAGCGTTGGGAACCAGATTGTTCTGGAAGAAGACAAGATCTATGGTGCGGGCAGAGGAGTGGATATGGGGGTGGGCATTCGTGTCCTTCACGGTGAGAAAACAGGCTATGCTTACTCCGATGATCTGAGTTTTGAGAAACTGAAACAAACGGCTGAAGTCGCCAGTCATATCGCTGCCGAAAAGGAACTGAAAAAGCCCGTGGGGTTGAAAAAATCCAAAATCCCCTCTTACTACTTGGTTAAGGTCTCCCCCGATAGCATCATCGCCAAAGAAAAAGCCAAACTCCTCTGGAAAGCCAATTCGATCGGCCGGGCCTATGATAAGAGAGTCAATCAGGTGAATGTGGGATTTTCTGATACGAACAAGAAGATCCTGGTGGCCAATTCTGAAGGAACATGGGTCGAAGATGTGCAAACTCTGTCAAGGCTTTTCGTCAGCATCAATGCTATCGAAGGCGAAAAAAGAAGCCGTGGATACGCCTACAAGGACGGCACGCTGGGTTACGAGCACTATGATCCAAAAGTTGCCGAGGAATTGGCCAGAGATGCCTGCCGAATGGCCATGGCCATGCTTCCAGCAGAAGATGCCCCAGCCGGAGAATACCCGATCGTCATGGCCAAGGGACACTGCGGGACATTCTTCCATGAAGCGATCGGCCACAGCCTGGAAAGCGATGGCATCAGGAAAAAGACCTCCTGCTTCTGGGATAAAAAAGGAGAGATGATCGCTTCAGAAATTTCTTCCCTAGCCGACGATGGAACTGTCCCGGGTGCCAGAGGTTCTATCAACGTGGACGATGAAGGAACACCGGGTCAAAACACCCTTCTGATCGACAAAGGAAAATGCGTCAACTTTCTGTATGACAGGCTGAACGCCAACCTGATGAAGCAGAAGCTCTCCGGAAACGGAAGACGAGAATCTTACCAGCACTACCCCCTGCCAAGGATGACCAATACCTATCTATTGGGCGGCGAGGATGATCCTGAAGACATCCTGAAATCTGTCCAGAAAGGGATCTACATCGCTCGCATCGGAGGAGGAAACGTCAGCTGGGTCACAGGCCGATTCGTGTTCTCTGTCCCTGAGGGTTACATGATCGAAAACGGCAAGATCACAAAACCGCTCAAAGGCATCCAGCTCATGGGAAGTGGCCCCGAGGTTCTGAAAAACATCGTCATGGCTGGACCCGACATGGAAATTTTGGGAGGAGGAACCTGCGGGAAAGACGGCCAGGGAAAACCCGTCTCCGATGGAAATCCCACCTTGAAAGTCTCTAAAATCACCATCGGTGGGGCCAAAGCCTAAGGAGGTTTAGGATGAATTATCAAACATTAGCAGAAAACATTGTTAAAAAGACGATAAAAGCCGGAGCCGATGAGGCTGAAGCCTACCTGCAAAACAGCAGAGATTTTGAACTCACGGTCAGGAATGGAGATGTGGAGACCATCAAGCAGGCCACCTCAAAGGGAATCGGATTGATGGTTTTTAAGGACAAAAAGCTTGGATTTTCCTACACCTCCGATTTTTCGGAAGATGCGATCGAAGAATTCATTAAAAAGACGATCCAACTTTCTTTAGTGGCAGACTCGAAGCCTTGGAATGGCCTTCCTGATTTCGAGAAAGGGAAAATCAAAGACCTCGATCTGTATGATGCTTCTATCTCTGAAATTCCGCATGAGAAAAAAATACAAATAGCCAAAGAACTGGAGAAAATCGCTCTTGGCTTTGACAAAAGAATCACCAAATCAGAAGGTGGATATATCCAAGACTCGGAGACAGAAACGACTATTGTCAATTCCAAAGGAATTTCCTATTCCACAAAAAGGACCGGCGTGTATTTTGGTGTCTATGTCGTCGCTCAAGAAGGCGAAGAAATGCAGTCAGGCGGATGGGGCAGCAGCAAAAGACACTTCAAGGACCTGGATACTATCGAGAATGTGGCCAAAACAGCGGCCAAGAGAGCGGTAGAGAAACTCGGTACCAAGTCCGTTCCCACCCAAAAGGCACCTGTCGTTTTTGATCGTTATGCAGCCGGTTCCTTCTGGTATGGCATTCTGCGGGCTATGGACGGCGACAGCGTCTTCAAAAAGACCACTTTCTTAACCGACTATCTCGGAAAACCTATCGCTTCAGACATCATCACGCTCGTGGATGATCCGACCATCTCCCGGCATGTCGGCTCGGTGCCGTTTGACGGAGAAGGAAACCTTACCCGAAAGAATGTGCTCATCGACAAGGGAATCCTGAAAATGTTTATCTACGACTCACTCACGGCTCGAAAGGCCGGTGTAAAAGCCAACACCATGGCTCGACGGTACAGCTACCGTTCGCCTGCTTCTGCCGGATTTTTGAATGTGATCGTCAATAACGGAGATGTCAAGCTGGAAAAGATCATCTCTGGGATTAAAAATGGCTATTATGTGAAAGGGCTCAGAGGAATCGGAACAGATATTCCGACCGGAAATTATTCCTGCGGCTCTTCTGGCTTCTGGATTAAAGACGGAGAAATCGCTTTTCCCGTCGACGGGATCACTCTGGGTGGGAATGCTCTCGACCTGCTGAAGAGTATAGAAGTTTTAGCTGACGATATCGACCTCCGGAGCAGCTTAAACAGTCCATCATTTAAAATTTCTGAGATGACCATCGGAGGCAAGAGATAAGCTGAAATATCCAAAGCAGCCAGTCTGATTCTGGGGAGTGTCGGCCTTTGGCTGTTGATGAGGATAGGGAAAAAACAATAACCCGGAAACCGTCCCCGTTTGACTCAATTTACTTGTTATTGTCGGGATATGCTTGAACTGACAAGCTCTTTGAGCAAAGCCCTGGCCGAACGGCCAAGATTGGTCTTTCCTCGACTGTAGTTCCGAAAGATGACAACTCCGATTTTGGATTCTGGATCAAATACCAGGTTGGCATTGTAGCCGGCCACTGATCCGCCGTGTCCGATAGAAACAAACCCATCCTCATCGGTTCGGATCGAAAATCCCAGTCCATAACCACCGCCTTCCTCGGGCGTCTGCCTCTTGAGGATTTCTCTACGGGTCTTCTCAGAAAATATGGTCCTGTGCGAAGCGCCTGTCATGACGGCAACAAACCTCATCAGGTCACCGACGGTCGAATAGATCCCCCCGTTCGGAACCTTGTATCCCCGGCCGGCATGTTCTTTGGCCGGATACTCGGCACTCACAGTCCCATCCTTTGATTTGACATACCCCATGGCCAGTTTGTGGACATGGTCATCAGTCAAGATGAAAAAGCTGTGTGTCATCCCAACGGGTCCAAAAATATGCTCATGAACAAGGTCCATGAACGGCTTGCCCACGGCTCGCGAAACGGCAAGCCCCAGGATTCCGAATCCTATGTTCGAATAGGAATATTTTTCGCCAGGAAGTGATTTGTAAGATGTTTTGGGTATCGAATCCAGGATCTTCTCTTCCCATTGGCTGATAGGCCCGGATGCCGCCCCCTCCAGGTTTGGCTCGCGGTTAAGACCGGAGGTGTGGCTGGCGAGATGTCTGAAGGTTATTGGGTCAGCGTTTTCAGGCTTATCAGCCAGATTGTTAATCTCCGGAAAATACCTCTCGACCGGATCATCGAGACTGAAGTATCCTTTCTCAACCATCTGCATCATCAGGACAGCAGTAAAAGACTTGGAGATTGATCCTGTGCGGTAGATAGTCTCGGCATCTGCAGAAATTCTCTTCTCGATATCGGCCCAACCAAAACCATTGGCCCAGATAACATCACTCCCGACGGCAACTCCAGCCGCAATGCTTCCGACGCCATCCTCGGCCACATCTTGAGCTAACTGGGCTTCGAAGCGGCTGATCGCAGCCTGAAACGGATCGTGCTTGACCCTTTGATCGGCTCTTACCTTAAGAGGTACAGTTGCCGACGGGCTTTTTGGCTGCAGACATGAATGAAAATTAATAACCAAGAGGAGGACGACCAACCCCATCCAACCAGACCATAAATGTTTACAAAATCTTTGAGACATTTCGATTTATCCGTCCCTCATCATCAAAAACTCTTAATGATCCATATCAATCGCTCTTTCTAGCTATTTTTTTCTCTGACGCCACTCCCCCTCTTTCACTCGCCCGAGCGGTACCATCGTCCACGAAGGCCTCAGAGCCTGGCGCTTGGCAAGATCGAACCTATCACCCGGCGCAAGAAAATAGAAACGGCCATCGGGTGGGATGAGCTTTTGATAATCATAGACAGCCACGTAGCCCTGGCCTATGACCTCGAACATATCTCCGTGGACCACAATGGCTGTGTTTTCATCTATCCCGATACCGAGCAATTCTGGATACTTTTCGATGACTTCTATCATGTCGAACTGCCTGTTCCTCTTCAGAAGATGCTGATCAATACCCACCTTCTTCAGAAACCCTAACCCCTCGGTATGATCACCGACCATGATGGAGTTGCCTTTGGTATCCCCTCGGACTAGAAATGACCCTTGGATCGTGGCTCCTGCCGAAGACCCGCCGATAACACCTCCCCTGTCAAGCAGCGCTAAAAGCTCTTTGTGAGTCCTGGTGTTGAGATACGAGTCAGCCAGGCGCCACTGACGGCCGCCGGAAAAAAAGACTCCTCGAGCTTTCTGGATCGGAAGAACGAATTCCTCGGAATCGGCCACAGCCCTATCCCTGGTATGCAGTACAGTCAGGTTTGTTACTCCAGCTTCCCTGTATCTTCTCAATCCTGACCAGTACTGATCATAATCCTCTCCGGTGCCGGCTGTGGGGATGATGATGATCGGAGCCTCGGGACCGCCGACCAGTTCAAGGAAGCGAGAAAAAATGGCCGGGTCACGCATGCTCCCCCCGACTATGATCAGATATCCTTTAGAAGGGCCAACTTCAGATGGCTGAACCGAAGTCACAAACAAAAAGAACAACAACAAAATCATGAAACTCTTGCTTTGTTTTTTCATTATGCTCAATATTCCTCCTTCCTTTTTCTCCGAGAATGCCAAAATTTTGGCTCGAAAATGATAAGAAAGTCAGAATATAAAGATTAGCGATATTTTTCAAGATGGAGAGAAGTAAAAAATGAAAATTGAGATTATCTCTGTTTAGGATAAAACAGTTTTTTTAAGGGCTTTGATGACGAATGAGTTTAGACTTTCCCCCTCATTCATGGCTTTTAAAGCCAGTGTTTGATGTAACTCTAATCCCGCCCTCAAGGCAAATTTTCCAGAATAGTTTTTATTAGTAGGGGGAGGAAGAGGTCGGCCATCTTTTTTATATAGTTTTATCCATTCGTCGACGATATCACAGAGTGCCTTATAGACTTCTATTTCATTATCACCATGGCAGCATTTTCCGATCCACCCCGGTACAGAGCCAACATAACATTGGTCCTCTTCCGACCATTCAACAATTTTTAGGTATTCATCGCTTTCTTTCACGCCTGTGTTTCCTTAATTTTTTGTTTGATTAACTTCTCTCGATAAGGTTTAGCATCATCGCCTGGTTTACAAGAAAGGGTTAACACGATACTCGATATATGTATGAAGTTGCGGTGACTTCTCGTTCCCCCGCGATTCACAAATCCTGCCATTTCAAGGTCCTTAATCAGTTCACGAATTTTTCGAGACATAAATATAGTATTATTATGATACTAATATGTCAGACAATAATTATTTATCTGATTCAAAATTAGGGCGGGATCATCAGGAAGAGACAGACGTTGAATCTCAAAGAAAATTCTCAGGGAGAATAAAAAGAGGGACAGCCCTCTATGTATGAGAACTGTCCCTAAAGGGTAAAAATCTTAATTACCCTCTGATCCAAAGCCTTCCAGCAGGCTACATTTTTCGACCAACTGAATGAACTCAGCCCTGTAGCCGAAGAAGTCGCTGCCCTTCCCTTCCCGGGCCAATTCCAAGATGCTCTCGAAAGAAACATCTCCTCTGAACTCTGAATCGCGTAAAAGCAGACCAAACGCTGCTACAGCGGCTGAAAACTTATAGTTTTCTGATGCTTTGGCCAGGACAATTTTCCTATCCCGCACTGGATGTTCGATAAGCCGGCTTTTCTTACCATCCGGTTTTTTATACCTCAGCTTGAGAGTCAGCAGTTCTTTGCTCTTGAAAGCCTTGGGGTTTATTCGATGGACCTGGTACTTAAGGTCATCTACACCTGGAACCTCTTCTTTGGATCCATAAGGAATGACCTCGTAAAGAGCCGTCACCGTATGACCGGCCCCTAGCTCTCCCGCATCCTTCTTATCGTCGGCAAAATCTGCCGTCTTTAACAGGCGGTTCTCGTAGCCGATCAACCGGTAGGCCTTGACCTTGGCCGGGTTGAATTCGATCTGCAGCTTGACGTCTTTAGCGATGGTGAAAAGCGTACCGCGCATATCGTTGATGAAGACCTTCTTGGCCTCCATCAAGTTGTCGATGTAGTAATAATTTCCGTTTCCTTTGTCAGCCAGCTGCTCCATGCGGCCGTCCTTGTAATTTCCCATCCCAAAACCCAGGATGGTCAAGAAGATCCCTTTTTTACGATAATCCTCGATCATCCGCACCAGCTCTGATGTGCTGGAGACTCCCACGTTGAAGTCCCCGTCCGTGGCCAGGATGATGCGGTTGTTGCCCTCCTGGATGAAATTTTCTTCGGCCGTTTTGTAAGCCAATTTGATCCCGGCGCCGCCGGCCGTCGATCCTCCGGCCTGCAGACGATCGATGGCAGCGATGATTGTATCCTTCTGGCTGGCAGCCGTCGACGGCAGCACCAACCCAGCAGCTCCGGCGTAGACCACGATCGAAACGCGGTCGTTGGCGTTCAATCCCTTCACCAACAGCTTGAAGGCCTTCTGAAGGAGCGGCAGTTTGTTCTCCGACCTCATCGATCCGGAGACATCTAACAGGAACACCAGGTTGCTGGGGGGGAGGTTTTTAGACT
>CAYGBF010000385.1:0-2136 GCA_964348035.1 uncultured Eubacteriales bacterium
GAAGGTCTGGCCGTAGTCTTCAAGATTGAATCGCATAATCATCCTTCGTTCATCGAACCTTACCAAGGAGCTGCAACAGGAGTCGGCGGAATCCTTAGGGACATCTTCACCATGGGAGCCAGGCCTATCGCTCTGATGGATTCTCTGCGATTCGGCCCCTTAACCAACGGCAAGAATAAGGCCATCATGGAAGGGGTTGTCTCCGGCATCTCGGGATACGGGAATTCCATCGGCGTGCCCACTGTCGGCGGTGATGTCTACTTCAGCGACTGCTACTCAAAGAATCCGCTGGTCAACGTCTTCTGTTTAGGGTTGGCCGACCAGAATAAGATCTTCTATGCCCGGGCAGAAGGCAGAGGAAACCCGGTCCTGTACGTGGGAGCCAAAACAGGTAGAGACGGAATCCACGGAGCCACGATGGCCTCGGCCGAGTTCGGAGAGAATCTAGAGCAGAAAAGACCGAACGTTCAGGTGGGCGACCCGTTCATGGAAAAACTCCTGCTCGAAGCCTGTCTGGAAGTCATGGCTAAAAATCTCATCGTCGGGATTCAAGATATGGGAGCGGCCGGGTTGACCTGTTCCACTTCGGAGATGGCCACAAACTCTGGTACCGGGATTGAAATCGATCTTGACCGCGTCCCGCAGAGAGAAGAGGGGATGACCCCCTACGAGATCATGCTTTCCGAGTCCCAAGAACGGATGCTGAGCGTGTCCAACCAGGATAACCTTAACTCGGTCCTGGAGATTTTTTCGAAATGGGACTTGGATGCCGTCACGATAGGAGAAGTGACAGACGGAGGAAAACTCCGAGTCAGAGCCGGTGGCAAAATCGTGGTCGATATTCCTGTAGACACCATCGTCAACCTCTGTCCCGTCTACGAACGGCCTTTTTCTCCTCCAGCCTACTTGAAGACGGCAACTCGACTAGATTCCCTCCCTCCGCCTCAAGATTACAACCAGGCTTTCCTGACACTCCTGGGTTCTCCCACCATTACCGATAAAGAATGGGTGTTTCGTCAGTATGATCACATGGTCCAGGTCAATACCGCTCTCCTCCCTGGCGCCGATGCGTCCCTTTTGAGGATAAAAAACAGCCGGAAAGCCCTGGCCATCACCCTGGACGGCAATTCTCTGTATGCCTATCTTGATCCCAAAACCGGGGGAAAAATCGCTGTGGCCGAAGCTTGCCGTAACCTGACCTCCGTCGGAGCTCGACCGATCGGTGTGACCAACTGCCTCAACTTCGGCAACCCAGAGAAACCCGAGATCATGTGGCAGTTCAAAGAGGTCGTCGAAGGCATAAGCGAGGCTTGTCGGATGTTCGATATTCCTGTAACAGGAGGCAATGTCAGTTTCTACAACGACACAGAGGGCATTTCGATCTATCCCACTCCTGTGCTGGGGATCGTCGGTGAAGTGGACGATTCGCGCCTGGCTGTTAGTCCTGGATTTAAATCCACAGGGGATTCGGTGGTCCTGATCGGGACGAACGCCGAGGAGCTCGGAGCTTCTGAATACCTGAAATCTGTCTTCCAGATGGAGAGAGGGCTTCCTCCTCGAATCGATTTGGCCCGTGAAAAACAGGTTCAAGACTTCTGCCGGGAGGCCATTTCCAAGGGGCTCCTGCAATCCTCCCATGATTGCTCCGAAGGTGGCCTTGCTGCTTGCCTGGCAGAGTGTACTTTCTTTAGTCCTCAAAAAATGGGTTTCATGGTTTCTCTTCATGATGAATTCAGGCCCGATGCTCTTCTTTTCGGAGAAACTCAATCGAGGATTATCGTTTCTGTCAAGGATGAACATCTCTCTAAGTTGCTAGACCTTGCTCAAGAGAGGGAGGTGCGAGTGACCGTGATCGGAAAAACAGATGATAAAAGAATCATCATCGAACATCTCGGTCAAAAGCTCATCGATATTCCGGTTTATGAGGCCTTCAGATCCTGGAAACATCCTATCTCGGAAAGATTCAAAATCAAATAAACCTATACATCGTCCTTTTTCAACCATTATCGCTTAAATTCGTTGAAATTCTCTGGCGACCGATAACGCCTTCTCAAAGTCAGTTAATAAAGAGCAAACCAAAAAATAAAAGGATTGAAAATTGGTCAGTGAACAATTAAACTGACTGATGACCTACCA
>CAYGBF010000386.1:0-9868 GCA_964348035.1 uncultured Eubacteriales bacterium
GAAGAAGGCGCTTCTTGAAATCGCCGAAGACGAAAATGCAGGCAATGCAGCACGTTACGCACAATTCGTCGTCAGGCAGATCGAGGGCGCTGAGCTGGCTTTGGCGGTCGTAAAACAAGTCGAGCTTCAGAATCAGCAGCTCGAGAAGACCAAGGCCAAAATCGATAAGGCCAAAAAAGACTTAGAGTTTTTTCCGGCCGTTGATCTGGAACAAGGCCTAAGAGAGGAATGGGCTTGGGTTCAGAGAGTGTATTCATCTGAAAGTGGTCCTTAATGTTTTATTCAGAAGGGAAGGTACAATGAAAAAAACCGGAGTTGTTCTCCTCACAGGTCTGCTGTTGTTGACCGGGCTTCAGTGCCGTAAAGGGCAGGTTGAGATTGCTCCGGAGATCTCCTCCTCTGATGAAGCCCTGTATAAACTTGGTGAAGAATATCTGGATAAAGATGTCGAGAAGGCGCGGCTCTACCTTAGACAGGTCATCGATTCTTTCCCGAAAAGCTTCTATGCCCAGAGAGCTAAATTGGCCATTGCCGATTCTTACTATAAGAAAGGGGATGAAGGGAGTATGATCATCGCGGCTTCCGAATACCGCGAGTTTATTTCCTTGTTTCCTTTGAGTCCTTCGGCTGCCTATGCTCAGTACCAGATAGCGATGACTTTCTACGAGAAGGTTCTCAAGCCAGGACGAGACCAAACCAAGACAAAACAGGCCTTGGCAGAATTTAAAAAGGTGATCTCTAATTATCCGCTGAGCGAAGAAGCCAAATTGTCCCAAGACAAGATTAAAGACTGTGAAGAGCGGCTGGCGGATCATGTCTTTGGCATCGGGCATATCTACTACAAGATGGGAGGATACCGGGCCGCGGTCAGCCGTTTGAAAGAGATCCTCACCGAATTCCCCAACTATACAAAAATGGACAAAGTCTATTATCACTTAGGAGACTCGTACTATCGCTGGGGACAGGAAGAAGAGAGTGTTCCGTATTTCACGAAATTGATATCGGATTTTCCAGAGAGTAAGTATGCTGAAAAAGCCAAAAAAAAGATGGAAGAAATCGAACAAAAAAAGGAAGAGTGATTCCACAAAAGAGATAAAAGTCATCATCCGGAGGTTTTCATGAAAACAGGTCGTCTGGTTCTGATTCCACTTCTCTCCCTCGTTATTCTGACCCTAAGTTTCGCTCAGTCTGAAGAAGAGGGCATGATCCAAAATCTGACCATCAAACCCGGGATCAGTTTTGAGTATTTCACCCAAGGAGTGGATGTCTTCTCGAAGCACACGGAGGGGGAATGGGAGGAAGAAGATGACGATTCCCGGCTCAAATCCGCCTTCTTGACGTTCAGTATCGAATTCGGACTCCAAGGAGGATTCACGTTTACTCCCATCGTAGGCTACAGTGTTTCAGATTATGACATCCTTGTATACAGGAAGCTCCCGTTTTCGATCGAACTGGATGGGGGCAGGATTAAGGGATATCTCGTCGGAGCCGAACTGAAAAAAGACCTATTCTCAGTCAGAGATTTCGAGATAGAAGCCGCAGGCCAGATCATGTATTATGCCGGAGTCAAGCAGCAATGGTCTGTTTCAGGGCTTAACGTCGAAGGAACGATCGAGGGCAAACCCTACTGGTTGAGAGGAACCATAGGACCATACGTCGTTTATAAAGGATTCGATTTTATTTCTCCCTATCTTGGCATCAGTTATACCCGACTCTGGGGTAAGTTTAATCTGGAACAGCAAATCCTCGACCTGACGGGTGAGGAGGAGAAGAAAATTGAGGGAAAAGGAAACCTCGTCCTCTCGCCCGGAATCATCTATGAACTCACAGAGTCATTAAGCGCAAAGGGTGAAGCCAGTATCATTCCCAGGAAGAATGGGATCGATATCGGGATCATGGTGAGAGTCCTGTACACCTTTTAAGGTTAGGAGGAAATGATGTTGAGAAAAGAGAATATGGGTATCGTGTTGATGGTTGTTGTCATTCTTATGACAGCTGTGAATTTTCAGGTTTTTAAGGAGGATGAAGTCAAAGACTTTCTTCCTCGTTTTTTCGGAAAAAAACTTCAAGAATTGAACAATGGAAGGCCCTTTGCCTCTAAAAAAATTGCCTATTCCCCAGACCAAATCCTGGTTAAGTTTAAACCCTCTGTTTCCACTCAGTATGTAAGAGCCGCTTTATCGGCTTACAAAACCAAAAGAATGAAAAAAATTCTGAAATTAAACGTCTATCAATTGAAACTTCCCGAGGACATCACCGTAGAAAAGATGGTTTATGTCATGAGCCAAAATCCAGATATCGAATACGCCGAGCCCAACTACAAAGCCTACATAGCTACGAATGATACCTTTTTTAAGTACCAGTATGCTCTCCAGAATACAGGACAGGAAATCGGGATTCCCGGAAGCCCTCAAGGGAGCGAGCGGGCGGATATCAAAGCCCCTGCAGCCTGGATAGAGACGAAGGGTGATCCGGATACCTTGATTGCCATCATCGACACCGGAGTCGACCTCGAACATCCTGATATCAAGGATAAGATTTTTTCGCCAGGCCGGGATTTCGTCAACGACGATGATGATGCGACCGATGACGAAGGTCATGGTACCTTTGTGGCAGGAATCGCAGCCGCCTCGACGAACAACAATGAGGGAATTGCCGGCGTCGCCTGGAATTGTCAAGTTCTTCCAATAAAGACCATGGATAGTGATGGAATTGGTTCTTACTGGGATATTATCGAAGGAATTGTCTGGGCTGTAGACAACGGCGCCGATGTGATCAACCTGAGTCTGGGTGGAGATGTGCCTGCAGAGGCTCTCGAAGACGCAGTGCAGTATGCATATGAGAATGGTGTTGTTGTCGTGGCGGCAGCCGGCAACGACACTGACTTTGTGCTCTATCCAGCCGCCTATGACGAATATTGTCTGGCTGTGGCTGCGACAGACTATAATGACGAGCGTCCCTATTGGTCCAATCCCGGTCCAGAGATCGACGTGGCCGCACCCGGTATGGATATCATCAGCCTCGTTCCTACCTGGTATTTTGGACCAGATTCTTTGCCGTATGGTTATGGGAAAGGAACCTCGGCCTCGACTCCGCATGTGGCCGGATTAGCCGCCCTCATCATCGGGATAAAACCGTGGCTGACTGTGTCAGAAATCATGACTATCATCCGTTACTCGGCTGATGATATCAATTCTGCAGACTACCCAGGGAATGATGAGTTCATAGGTTACGGAAGGATTAACATGGAGAAGGCTTTGGTCCCGATCAAGATCACGACTTCTGCCCGGCAATAAACGTCCATGTTGAAGTCCATCCGCATCCGAAACCTAGCCACCATCCAAGATATAGAGTTCGACCTGGAAGAGGGGTTCACCATCCTAACCGGAGAAACAGGAGCCGGAAAGTCGATCATCATCGACGGCATCCGTCTCGTTCTTGGAGAAAAAGGATCCCCGGAAGTCATTCGCACCGGAGAGTATGAAACGACGATCGAGGCTGTTTTCGTTATGCCCAAGGGGAAAGACAAGGAAAAGGACCAGGAGGAGGTGCTTATCCAGAGAAAAGTCTCGGAGCAAGGGGCTGGAAAAGGACACATCGATGGAGTCCTCGTTCCGATCAAGAAACTCAAGGATAAAAGCCTGGATATCGTCGATATCTACGGTCAGAATGATCATGCTTTCCTCCGTCACTCGGAAAACCAGCTGAACTACCTGGATCACTACGCGGGTGCTTTGTCTTTAAGAGACACGGTGGCCCAAATTGCCAAAGACCTGAAACGGCTGGTTCGACAGAAAAAAAACCTTGAGGCAAGGGAAAGAGAGAGGGAGCAGCGCCTGGATTTTCTGGATTTCCAGATCAGGGAGATCGAAAAAGCTCAGCTCAAGAAGGGCGAGGATCATGAGTTGCTTTCCGAACGGAATATCCTCAAGAACGCGGAGAGAATACGCGTCCTGGTCGAGGAGGCGCTCGGTATCGCCTACAGCCGTGAAGATTCCATTTCCTCTCATTTTTCTAAGCTGCAGCCGATCCTCACCGAGCTCGGCGGCTTTGACAAGACGTTCAAAGAAATGGAGGAGACACTCAACCAATTCGCGATCACCATCGACGATTTCTCGGATTTTTTGATCAAATTCAAAGACAAGCAAGTTGGATCTCCGGAGAAGCTGGAGACGATCGAGGCCCGGTTGAGCCAGATCGAAAAACTGAAGAGCAAGTACGGCCGCGATATCCAGGAGATTCTTTCTTATTCAGAAAAGGCTAAGAAGGAATTTGAAGAATTGCAGTCCAGTCAAGAAAAGCTAGAAGACCTGACCGAAAAAATCGGGGCAAAATTCAGAGAATACCAAACCAAAGCAGAAAATCTCTGCCTCCTCAGGAAGAAGACGGCCCAGAAACTGGAAAAGGAGGTCGAGAAAGAGATCATCCGTCTCGGGATGAAAAAGGCTCAGTTTAAAATCGCCATCCACTCCTCCCCTCCTCACCCAGGAGCGCTGGAAAAAGTCAAACCCACCGGGACTGAGGATGTGGAATTTTTAATCAGTCCCAATCCCGGTGAAGAATTGAGGCCGTTGCGGAAAATCGCCTCAGGAGGCGAGCTGTCTCGAGTGATGCTGGCCCTGAAGTCTATCGGGAAGGAAACGGAAAGGTTAAAAACTCTGATTTTTGATGAGATCGATTCCGGTATCGGCGGTAAGACGGCCGAATTCGTCGCCCAGAAACTCCGAGCCCTCGCCCGACAACACCAGGTTCTCTGCATCACTCATCTTCCCCAGATTGCCTCCTTCGCTCCCCATCACTACCGGATCGATAAAAGGGTTTCCAAGAACCGGACGTTCACCCGAGTCAAGAGTCTGTCTTTTGAGGAGAGGGTCATCGAGATCGCCCGACTTCTCGCCGGAACCCAGATCACCGAAACCTCTCTCAAGAATGCGAGGGAGATGCTCGTTCGTAACCTCAACCTGGAGCGATAAACGCTGAATCTCCTCTGAGGAAAGACGGCTGGTGTGGATTCGGTCGAAAATCGAAAAGGAAAAAAGACATCATCACTTTTCTGCAGGAGTTGAACGATGGACAGGATGTCCTATGCTCTCGACTGTTTTAAAAAAGGGTTCAGCTGTTCACAAGCGGTGCTGACCGCTTACTCAGAGTCCTTTGGTTTGGACCGAGATACGGCTCTCCGCATCTCCCAAGCGTTCGGAAGCGGGATGGCTCGGATGTCCGAAACCTGCGGAGCTGTGACCGGTGCCTTTATGGTTATAGGTTTGAAATACAGCGCGGTGACCGCTGAGGATTTAGAGGCCAAGGAGACCACGTACGAAAAAGTCAGAGGGTTCGTGAAAAGATTCCAGGCCGTCCACGAATCTATCCAGTGCCGAAAACTGCTGGGTCTCGATTTGAACAGTCCTGAGGAGCGGCTCGAAGCTGAAGAAAAAAAACTGTTCGATAATCTCTGTCCTGATTTCGTCCGGGATGCGGTCCGAATTCTCGAGGCGCTTCTATGATCTGATTCCTTTATCGCTCCGCCTTTTTAAGCACTTAGCTTTTTCATAAACCGACAGGACTTTGTTTTGTGGTCGTCTTCACAGAGTCATGACCGCCTTTTTCTCCTTTTAAGATTATATTATAGTATTACTAAGGATTTTGATTAGAGAACGATGTCGAAAAAACTGAAAAACCTCAAGTTCTGGATTCATACCTTCGGCTGTCAGATGAACGAGAATGATTCAGAACGCCTAGTCGGGCTGCTGCGCCGAGCAGGGGCTGAGCTATCCGTTTCTCCTGAGTCGAGTGATCTGGTCATCATCAACACCTGTGCCGTTAGAGAAAAATCAGAGGAGAAGCTGTATTCTTTACTGGGTCGGATGGAAGCTCTGAAGAAGAGAAAAAAGCTTATTATCGGAGTGATGGGATGTGTTGCCCAGCTCCACAAGTCGCGGTTGATCGAGAAGAAACCCTCCATCGATTTCATCGTCGGCCCGGATAACTACCTAGATATTCCTCGAATCCTTTCGGAATCCTGGCCGGACAAGGTCATCTCTACTCGTTGGAGCCCCCACTGGCATGGGTTTTCTCCAGATGACGTATCCCGTAAGAGTCCAGTCAGTGCTTATGTGACTATCATGGAGGGATGCAACAATTTTTGTTCCTACTGTATCGTGCCCTTCACCAGAGGCCAGGAAAAATTCCGCCCCTTATCTCGAATCCTGGAGGAAGTGAGATACCTAGCGAGTCGAGGTTATAAAGAGATTCAGCTTTTGGGTCAGAACGTGAATGTGTACCGCGATCCCGAGAAAGGTCGAGGCTTTATCGAGCTTCTCGAAGCTGTCAATCGGGTGAAAGGAATCGAGTGGATCCGCTTCATCACCTCTCATCCCAAAAATTTTTCCCCCGCCATGGCCCAGGTTATGAAGGATTCCGAGCACGTGTGTCATCAGCTCCACCTTCCTGTCCAATCCGGCTCGAGCTCGATCCTCGAAGCCATGAACAGAGGATACACGAGAGATGACTACCTAGATAAGATCGGCTTCCTCCGTGATCTCATGCCCGATATCAGCCTCAGTACGGATATCATCGTCGGCTTCCCGGGGGAAACAGAGGAAGACTACAGACAGACAGCCGATCTGTTAAGACAAGTCCGGTTTACTAATATATTTTCGTTTTGTTACTCGCCTCGTCCGTTGACCGCCGCGGCCAAAAAAACAGATAGTGTGCCCTTTGAGGTGAAAGGGCAAAGACTGATGGAAATCCAGCGGATTCAAAAAGACATCCAGCTGGAGGAGAATACCTCGATGATCGGAGACGTGGTTAAGGTGCTCTGTCTAGGACGGAACAAGCGGGATTCTCGGCTCTACTCGGGGCGAAATCAAGGTCATCAAGTCGTTAATTTTACATCAGACAGCGATGTCATCAAACGGTTTGTGGACGTCCGAATAGTCTCTTGCGGTCCCTATAGTCTCTTCGGAGAAACCGTTTAAGAGAGGGATTGACCCTGGACGAGGGTCAGGTACTCGCTGAAAAAAATATTCTGGAAATAAGACCGCCTCCGGATCTCACCAGACCGAGAATCGATCACGATCCAGGCGACCGTGATGAGGGCATCTTTTTGGGCTTTGAGGAAGAAGTTCTTTTCGATGATGGATACGTTCCAAGTCTCTTCTTCGGAGACCCAGGTTTGAATGAGGATTTCAGGAGATCGCTCGGGGTTGGAGAAGTTGGTTCGGATGAAACGGATGGTCTTCGGGTCTTCCCAGGCCAGCCTGGTAGCCTCCCGACGAGATAGGTATTCGTTCCTCTTATGCGGATCTATTCTTTTAGCCACTGTATCTTATGATGGAATCTCGAATCGTTAGGCATAAGGAAGCCTCTATCAGATAGACGATGGGCGGCCACGAAATGACTCACTTTCCCAAAAAATTGCAATTTACTCTCGATTGTGCTATACATCGTCGCGAAAAATCGAGAAAGGAAGGATTGTGATGATGCTCCTTGATCTTATCCCCTACTCCTTCATCCTGGGCCTCATCGGACTCGTTTTCGCAGTCGTCCTGTACTTTTTTATTAAAAGATTGCCGAGCGGGACTCAGCTGATGAAAGAAATCGCTGAGGCCGTCCATTCTGGAGCGATGGTCTTCTTAAGGAGAGAATACACGTATATCTCCCTGTTTGTCGTGGCGGTCTTCATTGCCCTCTGGAGGCTCTTTTCCATCTACACGAGCCTTGCCTTTATAACCGGTGCCAGCTGTTCGATGTCCGCTGGTTTTATCGGCCTCAAAGCCTCCACCCGCACGGCTGTGCGGTCCACCCAAGGAGCCATAACAGGGGGGATCTCTCGGGCCCTGGCCGTAGCTTTCCAGGGTGGTTCCGTGATGGGCTTTGCGGTTGCCGCCTTGGGTGTGGCTGGAATCGGTCTCTTCTATTTCTTCACCAAAGACCCCAAAATCATCAACGGGTTTGCCATGGGAGCCAGCTCGGTCGCCCTGTTTGCCAGAGTGGGAGGGGGAATATACACCAAGAGTGCCGATGTCGGGGCCGATCTTGTGGGTAAAGTCGAGGCCGGAATCCCTGAGGACGATCCCCGTAATCCCGGAGTCATTGCCGATAATGTCGGGGATAACGTCGGAGACACGGCCGGGATGGGGGCTGATTTGTTCGAATCTTATGTCGGATCGGTCATAGCCTCGATGGCCATCGGATCGACGTTAACGCCAGCACTTAATTACATGTCTCTTCCTTTGCTGTTGATTGTGATCGGCCTTCTCAGTTCCATCCTGGGTTTCTTCTCGATGGGAATATTGAAAAATCTCAATCCTCAATCGGCTCTGAGGAATGCGACCTACATCAGTGCTGTGTTGTTCATCGCCGGCGCTTTTTTTGCTGTCCGCGTCCTGCTGGGCGGGATGGGAGCGTTCTGGGCGGTTTTGAGTGGGATGTTAGCCGGAGTTTTGATCGGTTTGGAAAGCGAGTATTTCACCTCGGGTCCGCCCATAAAAGCACTCGCTAAAACCGCTCAGACAGGAAGTGCGCCCACGATCATCTCCGGTTTGGCCGTCGGATTTCAAAGCACTATCCTTCCTCTTTTGACGATTGCTGCGGCGATTTACGTATCTTACAGGTTCTCGGGTCTCTACGGTATTGCCCTGTCGGCTGTGGGGATGCTGGCGACGATCGGTATCGTCATGTCCACGGATTCCTACGGACCGATCGCCGATAACGCCGGTGGTATTGCCGAGATGTCTAAAGCCGGAGACAACATCAGGAAAATAACCGATAAGCTGGATGCTCTGGGGAACACCACAGCCGCCATAGGCAAAGGATTTGCCATCGGATCGGCAGCCCTGACAGCTCTGGCTCTTTTCTCCGCCTTCCAAAAAACGGCCAATCTCACGGCCATTAATTTGACTCGGGTGGAAACAGTGATCGGCCTTCTCATCGGAGCTCTGATGCCCTTTGTCATCGCCTATATGACCATAAACGCTGTCGCCAGAGCGGCGGACAAAATGGTGGTCGAGATCCGTCGCCAGTTCAGAGAAATCCCGGGACTGATGGAAGGAAATGCCAAGCCGGATTCTGATCGGTGCATCGACATCGTCACCCGCAGTGCCTTGGTCGAGATGATCTTACCGGGATTGACGGCTGTCCTCATGCCTTTAGTCATCGGGTTCGTAATCGGAGCCGAGTCGCTAGGAGGATTCCTGGCCGGTGCGACAGCGACGGGAGTCTTGATGGGAATTTTCATGGCCAACGCCGGCGCCTCTTGGGATAATGCCAAAAAATGGATCGAGGAGGGCCATCTCGGAGGCAAAGGGACGGACGTCCATGCGGCGGCTGTCATCGGGGATACGGTGGGAGACCCGTTGAAGGATACAGCCGGGCCGTCTATGAACATCTTGATCAAATTGATGGCTGTGGTCAGCCTCGTTTTTGCCCCGCTGATCATGTGATTCGTCGAGTCCCTGAGGGCATTTTTTATAAAGAAAACCTCTCATCAGGAACGATCAGATCCTCCGTGCTCGTCCCTATTTGATATTCTTCCTCTTTTTGGTTATAATTCTCGCTTCTTTATAATATTCCTTGTTCAAGCCCATTCGAGGACATAGAGATGAAAGTGAAAGTGTGGAATACTATCGTCCAGCTCAGCAAGGAGAGAGGTGTCGAAACAGGGGTCATCGTTCAAGCCATCGAGGAATCTCTCAGGGTAGCATCCTCGAATTATTTCTCCCATAACGAAGACATCCACATTTCCTTTCAGCCTGAAAAAGGAGAGCTGAGAGTCTTTGCCGTGAAAAAAGTGAGTAAAAATCCTCTCGATGCAGCCACCGAGATCTCCTTGGAGGATGCCAAAAAGCGGCATCGCTCTGCCACGCTC
>CAYGBF010000387.1:0-12606 GCA_964348035.1 uncultured Eubacteriales bacterium
TTTACTGGAGTATATTTTTTTCGAACTTTCCGGAGTAAATTACCGTCATAGTCATACACGATGATTTCATATCCTCGATCTTCATTTCCGAAATAAATATGATGTTTGGAAATTTTCCAATGAAAAAAGAAATTATAATTTATTCCTCTTACGCCTTTTTTTAAAAAATCGGAAAATTTGTACCTATCCAAAACTTTTATTTCATTGAAGGAAGAATCTAAAAGACTGAATTCGTACCAAAAAGGTTCCACAGAAGGATCAGAAACTTTAAGCTTGCGAGCAATATATTTGCCATTATCCAGCGGGAAAATTGCCCGAACGTCAGGTGGATAACGAATTTCATTTAATAGTTTTGTGTTTTTACTGAAAAAAAGCATCTTTCTATTCACATGATCAGAAATGATCAGGTTGTCTTTTGAATCAATCCCCGAATGGCGGATAAATTGAATTTCTTCGAATCCTTGCCCTTTCCGTCCAAAGGAAGTTTTAAACTTTCCCTTCTCATCGAACTGAAATATTAAATCATCGCTTTTATGAGAATAAGAAAAATAAATCGTCCCATCTGAAGCGACCTCAAAGTCAACTGCATCGGCTATACCTAAATCTCCTATTTCATCCGATGCAAAATCGATGGACAATTCCTCTTCCAGAACAAGGGAGGAAGGTTCCCCTTTTATTTGGGAAGGTTCAATATGATTAATAACAACTTCCACTCCATCCTCTATAATCTTATCTACTTGGGGCTGCTTTGAACCGCAGTATAAAAACAAAAAGAAAGCCAAAATAAAATAAATTAGCTTTTTAATTTTTCCCTCCTTAATTGCAGTAATAATTGTATCAGAAATATGAGGTTAAAACATTCCTAATAAATACAGCTCTCTTTGGCCAGCCGGGGAGAGAGTTGCTATCATTAAGATTCCCATCAACTCAATTTTGTTGACGACAACAGACACTTCTTTTCTTTAAATAATTAAATCTTTGGAAAATAGCTTAACAAAATTAGGTTTGATATAATCTTATGAGTATAGGACAGGGTGGTTGATATTAAAATCGAGTAAATATAGATCCAGATTTGGATAAGGGGGTTAACATGTCAAAAAAATCATATAGAGAAAATATTAATACCTTAACAATGGTTATTAATCTTTGTCTGAAGGATAATCGATTTATAGGCCCTGGCCTTATTTTGCTTTATTCAGGCATAGACATATTGGCCTGGCTCAATTGCCCAAAAAATCAAAAAGATGTAAATAGAGAAGCCTTCGAAAAGTGGACTAATAAATATCTCTTACCTGATTCAAATCTCCCTTGTACTGCAACTGATCTTTATGCAGCAAGGTGTGGAATAGTCCATTCCTTTAGTTCAGTTTCAAGACTTCTTAGAGATAATGAAGCAAGAGAAATTTGGTATGCGCGAAGCGAAAAGGCAGCTAAATTCCTCCAAGATTATATTAACTCAAAAAGAAAGGATCATATTATTGTTATAGAGATAGAAAAGTTACGCGATTGCTTAATGAAGGCAATTAAGAAATTTGATCACATTTTGTTATCCAATACTCAAAAAACAGATATCGTTTATAAACGCCCAGATAAACTTTTCGCTTCATTCTTACATCATCAGCAATAATAGAAAGATATGATCATGATTGTATGACAATGTGGTCCTATGCTCTTTCTACATCAACAATTCTTGGAATCGCATCAATTCTTTGATCGATCCTGCATTTAATCACCTTATTAAGATGAATAAGAGCTCTCAGGGGCTTATCTCGAAAAGGGTCGTCGAAATTTTCTCCATTTTTAGTTTACTTGTTACGATTTCATTGCTTTTTTAAGATAGATAAATAATCATTATGACAAAGAAATAGATGATGATGGAAGAGAGAGAGAAGAACAGGCGGTTGTTGAGGTCGACCTTTGCCGTGGCCGCCCCCACTCTTTTGAGCCGAGTATTCGGTTTCATCAGGGATGTGATTCAAGCCTTCTATCTCGGGACGAGCCGCAGCGGAGATGCGTTCACCATCGCCTATGTTATTCCTAACCTTCTCCGGCGGTTGACGGGAGAGGGGGCGATGACGGCGGCTTTCGTACCGGTTTTTACCGAAATCAAGAAGGAAAAACCGCGGCAGGAGCTGTGGAGGTTTGCCAACCTCTTCTTCTTTGATCTGACTCTCATCATGGCCCTGCTGACCGTGCTCGGTATCGTTTTTTCCCCGGTGTTGGTCAAGGCGATCGCCTTCGGGTTTAAGGGGATCGAAGGCAAGTGGGAATTAACCACTCTTCTTACCCGCTTTATGTTTCCCTATATTTTTTTGATCAGCCTGGCGGCTCTGGCTATGGCTATCCTGAATTCCTTCCATAAGTTTTTTGTGCCTGCCCTGACTCCGGTCCTCTTCAATCTCTCGATAATCATCGTCGCTCTCCTGTTTGCCCGCAAGGCCGAGGAGCCGGCTTATGTGTTTGCCGGGGGCGTTGTCTTGGGAGGTGTTTTTCAGCTGGCCTTTCAGCTGCCGTTTCTGTGGCGGAAAGGGATGCGTTTTCGATTCGGGCTGTCCTTCACTCACCCCGCTGTGCGTAAGGTGGGCAAACTCATGATTCCCGGAATATTTGGAGTCGGTATTTCTCAGATTAATTTTGCTCTAAGCCGGATGATCGCCTCATTCCTAGAAGAAGGGAGTGTCGCTTCCCTGTATTTTGCCTCCAGAGTCCAAGAATTGACCCTCGGTCTGTTCTCTATCGCCCTCTCCATCGCCCTTCTTCCGACGTTTTCCGAACTGGCTGCCCAGCGTGACATCCCGGGAATGAAGAGGACACTTGTTTTTTCTCACCGGCTCGTCTTCTTCATCACTTTCCCCGCCATGGCCGGTCTTCTGGTTTTGAATCGCCCGATCATCCAAGTCCTTTTCCAGAGAGGGGTTTTTGATGTCCAATCGACGGCCATGAGTGCCTCGTGCCTGTTCTTTTTTGCCTTTAGTCTTCCGTTCATTTCGGGAGTAAAGATTCTTGCTCCGGCCTTCTACTCCCTCAAAGACACAAAAACGCCGGTCATCGTCGCTTTTTTTGTCATGCTCAGCTACATCTCCATGTCGCTGGTTCTGATGCACCCGCTGAGGGTGGGAGGGGTGGCCCTGGCTTTATCCCTTGCCTCTGTCATCACTTTTTTCCTTCTTTTTGGACTCCTAGAAAAGAAGATCGGGAAAATCGAAAAGAAGATAATGCTGGCCTCGGCCGCGAAATCTGCCGCAGCAGCGGTGGGGATGGGCGGCCTGGTTTGGTTTTTCATGACCAATTTCGCTTTTCAGGAGCTCATATTTCTTAAACAGCTGGGCGTGTTGGTCTCGGCCGTATGTCTAGGTATCGTGATCTATGTCGTGCTCAACCTGCTGTTTAATCATGAGGACATAAGAGCGATGAAAGATGTCCTGACCAAAGACGGCCGACATAAAAGGTGAGTATGGGCGATGAAAATTGTCTTACAGAGAGTGAAGGAAGCGGCTGTCGAGGTTGAAGGGAAAATCACCGGAAAGATCGAGCGCGGTCTCTGTCTTCTGGTTGGGGTTGAACGCGGAGACACTGAAGAGGAGGTTGGATCTCTTGCCAGGAAGGTTCTGGAACTCAGGATATTCCCGGATGAAGAGGGTAAGATGAATCTTTCTTGTCAGGATATTCAGGGCGAAATTCTAGCCGTTTCCCAGTTTACTCTCGCCGGGTCGACAAAAAAAGGGAGACGCCCCAGTTTTGATAAAGCCGAGGAACCCGCTCAAGCCGAGCACCTTTTTGACTGCTTTGTTGATAAAATCCGGCAGGCAGGAATAGGGGTCAAAACGGGTGTGTTCGGCGCGATGATGGACGTGCATCTGACAAACGATGGCCCAGTGACATTCATCCTAGAGAAAAGAAAAGAATAAAAAGAGAAGCCTGTTCCCTGAATCGGGAACAGAGAGGAAGACCGGATCAACTGAATTTGAGATGACTGACCTTATTCAAGGCCTCTTCGGCTGATTTTCTGACGAACAGATTGCTGTCTTTAGCCAGTCTGTTGAGGAGGATCAGAGCTTCCTCGCCCCCGATCTTCCCCAAAGCCTGAGCCGCACTCCGCCTGACTTCGGCGTTTGTGTCTTCGAGCGTGGATTGGATCAGATTGATCGATTCGGGATCCTTCCTGATGCCCAAGGCCTTTAAAACCGCACTCTTGGCATACCAGGGAGGACTGTTCAATTTCTTGTAAAACAGGTTGGGGTTGACCTGATCTCTTTTTCCTAGATCGTCGATGATAAAGTCGCGGATGACCTCGGACGGATCGTCTAAAGCCTCGAGCAGCACCTCGCTGACCCAGGAATCCTTAATCGGCGTTATGGACTTGATAATCTTCAATCTCTTGTCCATATTTCCTGAGGAGCGAATTTTTCTCAAAACCGTTTCTGAAAGGTTCTTGGTCTTGTGATTTTTCTTTTTTTGCTCTCTTAGAGACTTCTGGGCCACTTTGGCCACGGATGTGGAGGGGTCATCGATATAGGCCTGGTATATATCGGTTTTTTCGTAGGTCGTCTTGCTGAGAAGAGTCAGGGCCGATGACCTTACGAGGGGAGAATTGCCCCTGTCTCTGACCAGAGAGAGCAAGAATGAGATTTTTTCGCTTTCTTTGAGGGTGTGGATTTTCTGGTGCATGAACCTGACTTTACTCCTTGGTGAGAACGACTGGAATTTTCTTGAGAATTCTTGAAGATCCATTGAACCCAGATAAGAAGATTTCTATTAAACCATATCTAGGATATGGCCCATTTTTTCCTTTTTAGTCTTCAGGTATTTGAGGTTGAGCTTGTTGGGAGCTATTTCGACCGGAATCCGCTCCACGATTTCCAGGCCGTAGCCAGCGAGACCGATGTATTTCCGGGGATTATTGGTGATCAGGCGGAGCTTGGTGGCTCCCAAGGCTGCCAAGATCTGAGCCCCGAAGCCGTAATCCCTGTGGTCAGGCTCGAAACCAAGTTGGCGGTTGGCTTCGACGGTATCAGCCCCTTTATCTTGGATAGCATAAGCCTTGATCTTGTTGCTCAATCCGATGCCCCTTCCCTCTTGGTTGAGGATGTAGAGAATAACCCCTTTTCCCTCTTTGTTGATGAGTTCCATCGAGTGGCTGAGCTGCTCTCCGCAGTCGCAGCGGATTGAGCCGAAGGTGTCGCCGGTCAAGCACTGGGAGTGAGCTCTGACGAGAACCGGTCGGCCCTTCTTGATCTCTCCTTTGACCAGGGCCACATGCTGCTCTTTGTAGATGGAGTCTTCGAAGATCAGCATCTTGAAGTCTCCGTGTTTTGTCGGCAGCTCAGCTTCTTCGACTTTCCTGACGAGTCTCTCGTGCTTCATTCGGTATTGGATAAGATCGGCGATGGTGAGAATCGGCAGCTTGTGTTCCTTTCCGATTTTTTCAAGCTGAGGTAGGCGGGCCATCGTTCCATCCTCGTTCATGATCTCACAAATGACACCGGCCGGTATCAGGCCAGCAAGACGAGTTATATCGATGGCGGCTTCCGTCTGACCCGCTCTCTCGAGTACCCCTCCCTCCTTGGCTTCAAGGGGGAAAACATGACCTGGGCGGACCAGGTCCGATGAGGTTGTTTTAGGGTCTATGGCCGTGAGGATGGTTTTGGCCCTGTCGGGAGCTGAGATACCGGTGCTGATGCCCTTTTTGGCATCTACAGAAACGGTGAAGGCTGTCCCGAAGCGGGCGGTGTTGTCTTGGACCATCAACGGGATATCAAGCTCTTTGAGTCTTTCCTTCGTCAGAGGGAGACAGATCAATCCCCGACCGAACTTGGTCATAAAGTTTACGATTTCAGGGGTGGTCTTTTCGGCGGCCACCATCAGATCGCCTTCGTTTTCCCGGTCCTCATCGTCGACAATAATGATCATCCGGCCTGCTTTGACCGCTTTGACGGACTGTTCAACGGTGGCTGTTTTGGATTCTCCCGGCATCTTCAGTACCTCTTTTTTGTATCTTTTTGTCCGTGACTCAACCAATTATACACGTATTTTCCGATCATGTCACACTCAATGTTGACCTCATCTCCCCTCTTAAGTTCCGCCAGATTCGACTGTTCTAGGGTGATCGGGATGAGTTCCACTTCGAAGGAGGAGGGATGAAGACGAGCGATGGTGAGGCTGACGCCATCGAGAGCCACAGATCCCTTGGGGATGAAGTATTTTTTAATATCTGGAGGGTGAGAAATGGTCAATCGGAGCCCTGTTTTCGTCCTCACAGCTTGCCTTACTTTTCCCCGGGAGTCGATATGTCCTGTGACCAAGTGTCCTCCTAAAGGTGCGGAAAGAGTGAGCGGAAGCTCGAGGTTTAACTTCACACCTGGACGGAGAGAGCCAAGGGTAGTGCTCTGCAAGGTCTCTTGAGAAAGACTGAAGAAGAGAAGGTTTTTCTGCTTTTGGGTTAGGCTCAAACAGACGCCGTTGACGGCCAGGCTTTCGCCGACCTCGATCCGGTCGGCCAAGGAGGAGACCTCCACCACCATTTCTTTTTTTCCTTTACGGAATCCCTTGAAGATGCCTGAGTGGGCGATAATTCCTGTAAACATTAGATATACCCTTCGAATAAGATTTCATCGTCAATCTGGAAAACGCGCGTCTCTTTCAAGCGATGAGCCTCCTGGATCAGCCGGACCCCTTTTCCGCTCAGGAAAGTAGGTGCCCTACTCCCCCCGATGAGCCTGGGGGATATGGTCGCGTATATTTTGTCGACGAGCCTCTGCTCGATGAAGGATGTCAACAACGATCCTCCCCCCTCGACCAAAACACTGGATATGCTTTTTCGTCCTAAAGCGTGAAGAGCCCTTTTGAGTGAAATCCTGGCTCCGGAAAGAGAAATCAGCCCGACTCCTCTTTCCTGCAAAGCCGAGGCTTTTCTGGGGGAGGATGAGTTCAGGGTTATGACCAGGATCGGGCCGGCATTTAGGGTCTCCAGAATTTTTGCCCGCAGCGGCAAGCGAAGGCGGGAATCCAGGATGACGCGCGTCAGCTTCTTTCCTCGCCAGTTAGGATGACGCACAGTTAACCGAGGGTCATCCTTGAGCAGGGTGTTGATTCCGATCATGACCGCATCATGCTCTCCCCGTATAAGATGAACATACTCTCGCATCCTTGATGAGGAAATCCACTGCGAGGAGTAAGCCTTGGTGGAGATTTTTCCGTCCAGGCTCGAAGCGGCCTTGACCGCGACGAAAGGGATCTGAGTTGTGATGTATTTGATATAGGCTTCGTTTAAGCGGCGGTTCCTCTCCGCAAGCAGTCCGTAAGAGACCTCAATCCCGGCTTCTCGTATTCTCTTTATGCCTTTCTTAAAAACCAGTGGATTGGGATCAAGGGCTGAGATCACCACTCTTTTCGGCCTGGCCTCGAGCAGTGTTTCCACGCAGGGTGGGGTTCGTCCCCAATGGACACAGGGCTCCAAGGTTATGTAGGCCGTGCTGTTTCGGGACAGATCACCAGCTCTCTGGAGGGCTACCGCTTCGGCATGGGATTGGCCCGGTTTTTCATGGTAGCCGTAGCCGACGATGGAGTTGTTCTTGACAAGAACTGCACCGACATACGGATTCGGACTAGCCCAACCTTTCGCCTTCTCGGCAAGAGTGTAGGCCATTTCGAGGTAGGCCCGGTCTTTGAGGTCTTTCATGAAAGAAGAGCGGTGACAAATTCCTGGGAAGAAAAACGAAGCATGTCCTCTTCGCCCTCCCCCACGCCGACGAATTTAATCGGAAGCTGCAGCTCATCGACAATGCTGAGGACACTTCCTCCCTTGGCTGTTCCATCCAATTTGGTGAGGAAGATTCCTGTTATTCCCGAGAATTTCAGATACTCGTTGGCCTGGACGAGAGCGTTCTGGCCGATGCTCGAATCCAAGACGAGGAGTATCTCTTGGGGCGCGCCGTCGATTTCTCTGGAGATGACTCTTTTTATCTTTTCCAGCTCGTTCATCAGATTGATGTTGGTGTGGATCCGGCCGGCCGTGTCTACCAACAGGGCCTGAAACCCTCGGGATTGAAAGGATTGAAGGGCATCATACACGACAGAAGCGGGATCGGCTCCATACTGCCCCCTGATTACTGGCATATTCAATTTTTCCCCCCACAGCTGGAGTTGTTCCTGGGCAGCGGCTCTAAACGTGTCTGCCGCGACGAGCATCACATCTTTTCCTTGCCGTTTAAGATGATGAGCGAGTTTGGCGAGGGATGTTGTTTTTCCTCCCCCGTTAACCCCGACGAACATGACCACCGCCCTGGATGAATCCAACCTGAAGTTTGAGGGAAACTGAGAAAGGAGGGCGAGGAGCGCCTCCTCCAGATGTTTTTTAATCGTCGGGAACGGGTCCGTTTTCCGGCTGTTTTCCCTTATAGAATCGATGATTTTCTCAGTGGTGGTCACTCCCACATCAGCGAGAATCAAGGTTTCGGCTAAATCTTCGAGGATCTCTTCGCGATTTTTATCGCTGTGGAGCAGTTCGGTGAATCTCTCCGTGAATGCCGAACGCGTCTTGGATATTTTCTGCTTCAAGCTTCCGATCATGGCCTATTCATTATATTTTTCGCCTTTTCCAAAGTCAACGACGCTCATCTTGAAGACGGTGACGAGGGGTCGCTCCATTGTGGATTGACAGGGATTATGCTACATTTAGAACACCTATGTACGAAACAGATTGGATCTTGAAACCAGAGATTACCGAGGCCAAGAAATTGGCAGCCGAGCTCGGTGTTGATCCGGTGATCACCCAGATCATGGCCAATCGGGGGATAATGGCTCCCGAAGAGGCTCAAAAATTCCTGTTCGGAGCGTTAGATGATCTTCATGATCCCTACCTGATGGCGGGGATGGCCAAGGCCGTCGAACGCGTCGAAACGGCGATTTCTAGAGGGGAGAACATACTGATTTTTGGTGATTATGATGTTGATGGTGTGCTTTCCGTGGTCAGCCTTATCAAGGCCTTGGAGTCTTTAGGAGCGGAGAATGTCGATTATTACATACCAAACCGCCTCCAAGAGGGATACGGGCTTAAAGAGCGTTATGTAAAGATGGCTCAGGCCAGGAAAGTCGGCTTGATCATCAGTGTCGATTGCGGTATCAAGGCCATCGGATTCATCCGTGAAGCACGAAAACTGGGGATCGATGTCATCGTCACCGATCACCATCAACCGGGAGCCCATCTTCCTGAGGCGGCGGCTATCCTCAACCCAGTGCTTCCCGAATCAGGGTATCCTGAGAAAAGGCTGGTGGGAGTCGGCATCGTCTTCAAGTTGATTCAAGCCCTGTTTCAAAAAAGAAAGAGATCCTCCGGCCTGTCTCCTTACTTGAAGATTGTTTCCATCGGTACCGTAGCCGATGTAGCTGAGTTGAAAGGAGAAAACAGGGTCATCGTTAAATTCGGGCTCAAGGGACTGGAAGAAGTGTCCAACCTCGGCTTGAAGATGCTGTTGGAGACCTGTGGGCTCGATAGGAAAGAAATATCTACAGGCGATGTCGGGTTTCGGATCGGTCCCAGGATAAATGCCGCGGGCCGGCTGGGGAAGGCCGATCTGGCTGTCGAGCTGTTCTTTTCGGAGTCCAATCAAAGAGTCGAAGAGATCGTTTCCCTCCTGGATTCTATGAATTCGAAGAGGCAGTCGATCGAGGAAAAAATTTATAATCAAGCCCTCGCTCAAGTCAGAGACAAAGATCTCAGCTCAAAGTATAAATTGTTGATCTTGGGATGTGAGGAATGGCACAGGGGGGTGATCGGAATCGTCGCCTCTAAGATCAAGGACTTATACCACCGGCCGGTTCTTCTTTTTGCCTATCAAGACGGGAAGGCCTTTGGTTCAGGAAGAAGCATCAGAGCCTTCTCCTTGATTGACTGCCTGAATCAGTGTCAGGATCACATCATCAACTTCGGGGGCCATACTTTAGCTGTGGGATGTGAAACGGATAGAGAAAAACTGGCTCCCTTGAAGATGGCGATCAACTGCTTCGCAGAATCAAGACTGGATGAGGACACATTGAAAAAAAAGATTGCCATCGATACCAGAATGGACTTTACTGACATAAATAACCGTTTCATCGATGACTACTTTCTCCTCTCTCCGTTTGGAGTGGGAAATCCGAAGCCAATTTTCTTGACTGAGAGAGCCCGGATCATATCCGAACCACGGAAAATTCAAGGCCGGCACAGCAAGCTCCACGTTCGGCAGGGAGGAAGAATCTTCGAGGCCTTGGCTTGGAGAAGAGGGGATTGGGCAGAAATTCTTCACCGAGGAATGGAGATTGATCTGGTCTATACATTCCATTTTTCGCAGTTTTTGGGAGAAGACAAACTGTCTTTTTCCGTAGAAGACATAAAAATTCGTTGATTTTCGGATGGGAAAGACACGAAAAAATCCGGCGCGATTGATCCGTTTTCTGGTCGTGGTCTCTCTCCTCGTCCTCCTAGCCTGGATTGGCTGGAATTTTGCGACTCATTCGAGAAAGCGGCAGAAGATTCCGGTCGAGTTGGAACGCATCACATCCCAGAGAGTGGAGAAAAGAGAGAAGATCGAGCATTTCGAGATTAAAGGAGCTAAAGAGAATTTTAAGGTCAGAGCGGACCAGCACTACATGGGAGAGGATGACAGGTATCATCTCGAAGGAAACGTGGAAGTGGTGATCTTCAAGAGAAGTGAAGAGACCGACATATTCCTGTCTGCCCAGGAGATTGTCTACGATGGTGAATGGAATCATTTCTTCGTTTCGGGGGGAGCCCGGGTCGAATTCGAGGATATCGTCATCCAGACGCCCTCCTTGGACTATGACAATAAAAGAGAGGTTTTTACGACAGATGAAGGAGCTGCCTTTACATCTAAGACAATCTCCGGTTCGGCTCAGAGAATGTTTTACTCGATGGCCAAAGAAAGGCTCCGGTTGAACGAGAGCGTTTTCTTAAAAATCAAGCCCCGCCTGGAGACATCCTTCCCGTTCGAAATCGAGGGGGATCGATTAGACTACAATCGCAAGAAGAACAAGGGAAAGATGGAGGGACATGTTTTCCTCATCCACGGGAAAAGCCAAGCTTGGGCAGAGTCTGTGGAATTCGAGCTGTATGGCCGGGCTGAGCAGATGAAGAACATGTATTTCAAGGGGCAGGTCAGAGCCTTGATCGAGGAGGAAGAGAGGGAAGAAGATCCTTCTGGAGAAACTGCGCTTATTCCCCAGGGAACAAAGCGAGAGATCCTGGCCGACGAACTGAGCCTGCGGGGATTCAAGGATGTTCCTAAAGTTCACTCTTGGGAGGCCAAGGGGGGATGTTCATTAAAGTTCTTCTCTTCTGGAGAAGGATTTAGCCTGATCGAAGGGGAGAAGCTAGAATTTGTGATCAACCGCAAAGGAAGGTTGAAGAGTTTTAAAGCAACAAAAAACACAAAGATCACCGAGCAAGGCGAAACACCTGGAGAGGTCAGGATCGTCGAGGGAGAGACGCTGGTCACCACCAAGGACGACATCCTCGAAGTCAAAGGAACGAAGAGGCGTAGACCGCGGATTATGGTGAAAGAGGGGGAAATCCAGGCCGATGAGGCTTACATCGAACTCGAGAAGAAGGACTTTGAGGTCGCCGGTGATGTGAAGATGTCCTTACAGCTGGCAAAGGGAGAAAACGAGAACATCGGCTTTTTTTCCAAGGAACAGCCGATCTTCATCACCAGCGGTAGAATGAGATTTTCGGACGAGAAACAGCGTTTCTTGTTTAAAGAGGGAACAAAGATGTGGCAGGGACGAGAGACCTTGATGGCTGGAACAGTCGGCATCCTGCTGGGAGAAGGAAAAATTCTCTGTTCGGAGGGAGTTAAGACCGTCGTCCCGTACAAACCTAAAGACAGGGAGGAAGAGATACTCGAGATTTCAGCCGAGATCATGGAATTTACACCGGAGGAGAATCTCATTTCTTTCGAGGGAAAAGCAAGTCTCGCCTTAAAGAACATCAATCTGGAAGCTCAAACGATCGAAGTGCTTCTGGGAGATGAGCCGGGAGACATAAAAGAAATATTGGGTCATGACAAAGCCGTCATCGTCCAGGATCGTCGAGAGGGACGTGGAAAGGAAGCCGTGTATGATGTGGCCAAGGATAGCGTCGTGCTGACCGGAAATCCCGTCTTGATCGATAAAGACCAGGGGGAAATCAGGGGGGATAAATTGACTTTTCACATGGGCGATGGTAGAATCGTCGTGGAAAATAAAGACAGAGAAAGGTCCGTTACAGTCATAAAATCGTGAAAGATGAAAGACCACCTGGAAGCGATCGGGCTCGAAAAGAGTTACCGCCAAAAAAAGGCTGTGGATGATGTCTCTGTCAATGTCAAGAAGGGAGAAATTGTCGGTCTTCTAGGACCTAACGGGGCCGGCAAGACAACCACCTTTTCCCTCATCCTCGGTCTCATTCCCCAAGACGCAGGGCGCATATACTTGGAAGAGGAAGACATAACGGATCTTCCTATGTACGTCCGGGCGAGAAGAGGATTGTGTCTGCTTCCCCAGGAGCCATCTGCGTTCCGGAACTTGACTGTGGAGGAGAATCTGATCTCGATCATAGAGACAACTGGAGAT